>NZ_JBYCCV010000155.1:0-6025 GCF_057473825.1 Aliterella sp. E5.1 | reverse complement strand
GATACAGAAGATGCTAAATATTACAGGAAGCAAGTGTAGTAAGAAGCGCGAATATGTGGCTACGGTATGGCGTTGATGGCAACAACAAACTAATTGAAATTGAAAATGTAGCCAGTGGCAAAACAAACCTGATATGCCCGTACTGCGGCAAAGCGCTAATAGCCAAAAAGGGCAAAGTTAAAGAACACCACTTTGCTCACAATGGAGAAACCTGCTCTGTAATCATCAAAAGAAAACCGCGAGATATACCGCATCTACCTCTATACGATGCTTTCAACATTTTTCTAACTGGAAAAGAACTAGAACAACTTAAGAAACTTTGGCACAGGCACAAGGCTCACGGGCATGGCGTTGATCGCCTGGAAATATTGCCAGCTTTTACCAGGGAAAACCTAGTCGAGACTGCGCCAAATATTAGTGATGCCACTGGGAGAAATACTTATCAGTTCACTAATTTAGGTTTAATACCCATTGGTGTTTTACCCCTAACTTTATTCAATCCTCTGCATGAATCGCTGATTGAGCAAAAACTAACCCAACTAGAAGCGGCTATTTTTACCAATTCTGGCTCTGTGCTGCCGCGCGACGAGCTACGGATTCGCCTCACAGACTTACGAATCTACTGCGCCAAGATGAGGAAGATTCTGCTTGCTAGTTTGTACTATTTAAAAGTGCAGGCGGACGAAAAAATTCTGTACAAAATTGGGATAACTACCCGTCCTATGCCCAAGCGCCTTGCGGAAATATATCGGGATTTGACTTCGCATTACCAGACTGTAGAAATCGAAGTCCAGGGAATTTGGGAGCATCGTGGTAATGTAGAACGCTACTTCAAGTACCGATATTGCGATTTTAATTACCCAATTGGCACTCTAACGGAATACTTCAATTTTACTAACCCAGACGAAACCCAAGCAGTAGAACGTGACCTATCCCAGATGCAAGCCAAAGTCTTATCGCCAGTAGAACAGGGTATTGTGGACGGGAAGCCTGATGAATTTCTCGCAGCACTCCTGACTGATGAACAGATGAAAACGGGTAATGTACAAGTTAGCGATCGCGTCATAGCAAAGTTGAAGCAGGCTTTCCTTACCAAACCATCATCACAACAGCTAATTACTGCACTGCACCAGGGAGCTTCCTTGCGCGAAGCTGCTGTAATGGCGTTCGTATCGGTTGAGACGGCGCGTAAAGTATTGGCAGTAATGCAAAAACAGTAGATCCAATGATTTGTTTCATTTGATAGAATTATAGTGTCAATTGAAATTAAGTAATTATGGTCAAAACTACTACCCAAGTTGACTCACGCAATGCGATCACAGCAGATAAACAACACAAGACTGATGTAAGCGATAAAAAGTATGCCTCTATTAAGGAGATAGCCAAACGTTTTGATTTAGATAAAACTGAGATAAAACAACTGTTCGGAATTTCCGAAAGCACTCAGTTTCGCTATGAGAAGCAAAATCCCGTTCTCAAAATAGCTATTGCGGACAGATTAGAACGTTTTAACCGCATTGCCAAGCAAGCGTTAGAGTTATTTGAGAATGAAGCGGAAACTAGGCGGTGGCTATCCACAACAAAAACCGCACTATCAGGAAAAACACCATTGCAAGCACTAGCTACCGATGCTGGGGCAAAAAAAGTTGAAGAAATGCTGTATCGCGCTGAATACGGGATGTTTGGATAGTGCAAGTTTGGCGAATTTGCAAGCAGAAACACCTGGATAGTGCCTTTTCTGGAATAGGCGGACTTTATGCTCAAGCAAGATGGACACCTCAAGGATTTAAGGTTGTTTATACAGCAGAAAGTCTAGCTCTTGCTAGTTTAGAAGTTTTTGTACATACCGAAAGCGATCACATTCCTTTGGTTGCTATCCGTGCTTTTTTGCCAGAAGACATTGCGATGACGGTAGTAGACGTAAATAGCCTACCGGACGATTGGCAAAGCATGGCAGCCTATCCCACTTTGCAGAAAATTGGCAAGCAGTGGCTTCAAAAGCAGGACTCGCCTGTACTCAAAGTTCCATCGTCGGTTATTCCCGTTGAGTTTAACTACTTGCTTAATCCTCAACATCCTGATTTGCAGTTTAGTTTGGAACCGCCATTAGAGTTTAAGTTCGACGAGCGAATGTGGAAAGTTAAGCAATAAGATGTGCATATTCCAATTAAATTGGGAACCTTAATAGTAGCCACCTACGAATTTTGCCTAATCCACTTGAAAAGCTTATTAATTAAAGTCTCGCTAGTTTTCCCTCTGTTGTTGGCTCCCTTATCAGCCATAGCCCAAATCACCCCTGCTACTGTTGTCAGCGTAGGCGACGGCGACACCTTGCGTATCCGCCAATCAGCACAAGTCGCTACGATTCGATTAGCTTGCATTGATTCTCCAGAACGCGCTCAACCTCCTTGGGGGCAATAATCTACCTCCCGGCTCAAGCAACTGCTACCCCAAGGTAGGGCGGTACAAGTCCGAGAAATAACGCGCGACCGCTATGGTAGGACTGTTGCCGAACTGTATGTGGGTAAACGCTCGGTTAACCTGCAAATGGTACAAGAGGGTCAAGCAGTTGTTTATCGCCAGTATCTTCAGGGATGCGCTGCCACCAAAGACCAATATTTACAAGCAGAAGCACAAGCCAAGCAAAAGCAATTGGGCTATTGGAACCAGAAATCACCTGTTATGCCTTGGGACTATAGACGAGGAAAGCGGAGGGTTAATTCTCAATCAGTAACTAAAGTACCTCTAAATGTAGCAACTCAAAAACTACCAAGTTGCACTAATAGTAATTGCAATTGTAGCAATTTCAAGACTCAAGTCCAGGCGCAACAATTTCTTAATACTTTTCCTGGAGACAAATTTAGATTAGATAGAGATGCGGATGGAATAGCTTGCGAAAGTCTGCCATAACTTTGCTAGTTCTTCTAGCCTATACCACAAAACGAATAGTCTAGGTCGGTATATTAGATTTTGCCTTACCTAACTTGGTAAAACAGCATAATAATATCCACTGCATAACGTTATTCATTAAAACTTTCCCTAAAAATTCGTTACTGCATAACGTTATGTAATAACAAATTCAGGAGTACAATTATCCAAAGATCGCTATATACTGTTTTCACCATGTCAAAGCGCAAAGCCCAAAAGCAAATGATATTGGGCATCATGAGTAATTCTGGTGGAGTAGGTAAGACCACGATTACCGCGCATCTTGCTTATCCTCTTGCCAAGAAGGGGTATAAAACTCTATTAATTGAGTTAGATCAGCAAGACTCGCTTCGCTTATGGACAGGTTTAGGGATTGCCGATCCTGAGCATTCCGCAGCAAAAATCTTCCAGCCTGATTTTAAAGGAGAATATCCAATTACTCCAATCTGGCAGGAACACACGAAAAATGCTTTTATAATTCAGGGCGGGGCTGCTCTACGCGATACACCAAGACAAATCGAAAGCTACAAGCGACGATATTACATTCTCAAAGATCGCCTAAAAAAATTTCCACTAGACTTCGACGTTATTCTCATTGATACTCCCGGTGGGCTTGAGCCATTTGGAAGTATTCTTCTTCCAGCAGTCACTCATCTCATTGTTGTTGTTGAACCTGACTTCAAAGCAACGACCAGTGGTGGATTATTTCTAGAATGGTTTTACTCAAATGCTCTAGAACTCGACTTAGAGCCTCCTCCTGAGCTTCTAGGATTTATACCAAATACTCGACAACCTGAAATTGCTGCTCATTCTAAAATTTTAGATACTAACAATCCGACTGCGTTACCTTCAATTTTGAAAGAGTATGATACTCAATGCTTTCCGCAAATCAAATTCTCAGCAGAGTTTGTAAATGCGTCAGATCCTAACATAGGATTACCTGTTTATCTCCATCGCCCTAGAACTCCAGCCCTTAAGGGTTTCAATCCAGTTATCCGAGCAATTGAAGAGCGTTTGTAATATGGCAAAACAACCCGTTGACCTAACTGAGTCCTATCAAGGCAGTGCGATCGCCAAGCAAGCATTCGATCTGAAAAGGCAAGTCAAACAGAAAGACGAAGAACTTCAAGAATTACAAGCAGAGATTGCCACTATTAAATTAGGAAAGCTTGATACCGCTCAAAAAGCTGAATTAGAGCAACAAATCCAAGCACTTACTGCTCAATTAGCACAAGCTGGTGGAGTTCAAAAGATTTCTATTAATCAAGTTCAGCGCAACCCCAAGCAGCCTAGACAAATGATTACCGAAGCAATGGTAAAGGAACGGGCAGCCAGTTTAGAAGAACATGGGCAGCAAGCTCCTATAATCTTGTTTCCACCCAATGATGATGGGATATCCTTAATATTTGACGGGGAGTTGCGATGGCGGGGAGCTAATTTGCTGAATTCTAAAAACCGTAGCTCTTGGCAGGCTTTAGATGCTGTTTATCTAACAGGAGGCTCCTCCCCTGAAGATCCTCAGATGCTTGAACGTGCAATCGTCACAAGTCTTCATGCAGAGAAGTTATGCGCCCTTGATTTAGCTGAGAACTTAGTTGACCTTATTGCCCAAGAGTTTTCCTTCAACGATCCCCAAAAACAAATACCTGAGCATCTTAACTTTTTAGTTAACAAGCTGAAAGCATCGGGAAGAGCGCATGAATTTTCAGACATTAGATCTGCTGAAAAACAAGCACAGACAACATGGATTGAATCAATTGAGTGGAGATCCAAGGAACAAGATATTGTATTGAAAGTGTTGTTAAAGTTCAAATTGAATCCGGCATCTATTAATACTAATATTTTTCCAGTCTTAAGCTACCCAGTCGATCTTAAAGAAGCTATTCGCTCTGCTGGCTTAGAAGATGGCAAGGTGCGAGAACTTGCAAAACTCCACAGCGAACGATTAGGATTTGACAAAAAGAAAACACAAAAAATTCGCGTTGAAGCAACACAAGAAGTTGTCAGCAGGAACTTATCAGTGCGGGATACACGCACTTTGGTTAATCAAATAATCAATCAGCACTCTCCTCAGCAGGCAAGCAAAGCTTCTAATTATGTTACAAAACTTAATCAATCATTGGAGAAGTTTCCAGTTAGTAAAACTGACCGAGAAAGTTTAATGGTCTTACATAAGAGCCTTAAATCTCTGCTTTCAAAAGTTGAAGAGAAATTAGACGTTTCTTCAGAAGGCTAAAAAGGGTTGTAAAACACGGAAAAGTATAGCCCGTTTTCTTGCCATGTTCTTTCAGTAGAATCTACAGAAATTAAAGGAATACCGTAATCGAGACGAGCCGTAAAGCGATTGCTTTGCTGCCAAACTAAACCCAAACCTACAGAGGCGAGGCTATTGGTATCTGGTGCGGCTCTACCAGAGTTCCAGGTACTACCAACGTCAATAAAGTGCGCTACTTGTAAGACTGCATTCTCCTTTGGTATTCGCAGAATTGGCAATCTAACTTCTGCCGAAGCAAAAGCCCCACTATCGGTTAGCAGCAAGTCCTGACGGTAGCCGCGCACGCTTTGCAAACCGCCCAAACTGAACTGTTCTAAAGGGACAAGGGAAGTTGTTGATAGCTGGACATTGCCGCGAACCAAAAGTAAAGTTTCTGGGGCTAATAGGCGTACCCACTGGGCTTGTCCTTGCCAGGAAAGAAAGCGGCTATCAGGTTGTTCCGCATTAACTGTCGCATCAAAAGCATCAACTCCTAAGTTAAATTGCGATCGCGCTGCAATTACTTGACGGGTATCGCGTTGCGTCCATTCTTGGAAAAATCGCACCGCCGAAATTCGGGTTCTGCCTTGGTCGTCTGTGCCCTGAGACAAGGCAAAAGGAATACCAGATAAGGAAGTTTCGCTTTCCAGGCGACTACCACTTACGCCTATTGCCAGTTCTTGACTTGGAGCTTGAATAATTGGCTGGCGCAAAGTTACAGCGGTTCTCGATTGAATGAGATAAAGTGAGAAGCATTGCTACAACTATTAATGGCTAAATGGATGAAAGCTTACTCAAATGATTTGCGCCAGAAGATTGTGGAAACCCATAGCAGAGAAAGGG
>NZ_JBYCCV010000154.1:0-6290 GCF_057473825.1 Aliterella sp. E5.1 | reverse complement strand
ATTGGCGTTCCCAGAGGAGCTATCAAAGAACGACTTGTCTTCATCCATCAAATCTTTGGAGTGGTTGCATAATTCAAACTCCTCCCACAGGGCTTTTCTATTCTCACCCAGTTTTTGCAACACAACCTTACTGTAGAGGGCTGGCATAGATCATTTATCTGCTTTTATCCCTATTATTATACGTCTTAACCTAACTTCGTACTACTATATCCCTGAATTCTAAAAGCTTTGCTGAACGGTCATTCTACTTCTGAGAATCGAACAATCTGCTCCAAATGTGCTGTAAGAGGCTAGTGAGACGCTGATATTAACTACTGACCAGTTGTCGGTTCTTCCGCAGGGCGAATGATTGTGGCATCTGGAGTAACTTGGGGTCGAAAGATGGCTTGCAACGCTTCCTCTAAAGTGGGAGACATAACAATCCGGTTTTCGTAGGCAACAATCACTCGCACCAGCGTTGGTAAACTATTCTGAGTAGCTTCCAAATAAAGTGGTTCGACATACAGCAACGATTGCTCGATCGGCACGATGAGCAAATTGCCCTGAACTGCCCGTGAACCCTGACGATTCCAGAGAGAAATTTGCTGAGAAATCACTGGATCTTGATTAATTCGCGCCTCAATTTGTTCAGGTCCATAGATTAACCGTTCTTTCGGGAATGTATACAGCAACAATTTGCCGTAGTTTTCACCGTCCGATCGCGCGGCTAACCAAGCGATCAAATTTGTCCGTTGCCGAGGGGTGTAAGGCAACAGCAAAATGAATTCTTCAAACGGCACGGCAGGTAAACTGGTGATCAGGTAATACGGCTCAACGGGTCGGGACTCATCACCATAGACCTCATTCGGAATCTGCCACTGATCTTCACGGTTATAAAACACCTGTGGATCAGTCATGTGATAAGTCATCAACCGCTCTGATTGCAGTTTAAAAAAATCTACGGGATAGCGAAGATGGCTGCGTAGACTAGCAGGCATCGCTGTGAGCGGATTGAATAGGTTGGGAAATATTTTTGACCAGGTGGTAATGATTGGATCGCTGGGATCAGCCACATAAAATTCAACAGAGCCGTGATAAGCGTCAATCACAACTTTTACTGAATTGCGGATGTAATTGATGCCTTCACTGCCTAAATCAGAATAGGGATAGCGATCGCTGGTCGTGTAGGCATCCACAATCCAATAGAGATAATTCTGGTCATTCTGCTCCGGGTTTTGCACATTAGCTGTGACTAGATAGGGGTCGCTGTCGTAGCGCAGAAAAGGAGCGATCGCCTGAATTCGGTGTTTGATGTTACGTCGGAACAAGACCTTTGTGTCCGGCAAAAAGTCACGGGTGACGAATAAGCGCCAGTCGCGCAGGTAAATTGCAAACAAACTCCGCTGCCACCAGGAACCCATATTGATGCCACCCCGTCCATCATAGACGTTGTAGGCGTTGTCACTACCGCTGGGATAATCCAGTTCCTGCGTCAGGGTTTTAGTCATGACATAGGTGTTGGGAATCTCGCCGTAATAGATGCGGGGTTGCCCAATCGGAAGGCTGGCACGAATTGCAGGACTGGAGGTTGTCAGCGCTCCAGTTTCACCACCCGTAATATCTTTGACAAAATACTCTGGTAGACCACCCACACCGACTGTATTGACTGGGCTAAGCGTGAAACCGTACCCATGCGTGTAGATTAAATGACGGTTCACCCAAGTCTTAGCTTCCTGGGGAACTGCGCTGTAATCTAGTTCCCGTGCAGCAATCAGCACCTGCCGTTGTTCCGTAGGCGCAGTTGGGGTAGGCGAGGGACGATCTGGTGGAGTTGCAGGCGGACGAGCAGGGATATCGGTTTGCAGGGTATAGCGATCAATATCCGCGTCGGGAAAGCGGTAGTAGGGACGAATTTGCTGCAATTGGCGGTTCGTTTGCAGCAAGGGTCGCTGATCCCACAGGCGAATATTGCGGACAGTCAAGGCGTTGGCAGTCAAATCGGCTTCGGTAAGCTGTCCCTGGGGGTTGAAATTGCTAGTATCAATGGCTTCTAAGCCAAATGCCTGACGAGTGAGGGCAATCGTTCGTTCGATGAATGGACGCTCCTGCGCTAGTTCATTCGGCTGCACAACCAAATACTGAACGGCTTCAGGAACAATGACTCCAGCAACAACCAGCAACCCAAACAGTCCCAATCCGAGGTTAACCCAGTGGCGACGAGGGGACTTGGGTTGCCAGAAGACCGTGCGCCACAAAAGATAGAGCGCGATCACCAGCGCCAATAGGCTCAATCCGGTATAGATTGGCAGTTGAGCCGTTGCATCGGTGTAGCTAGCACCAAACGTCACTCCACGCAGTGAATATAGTAACTCGTATCGGCTCAACCAGTAACTTAGAGCAACCGCACCCATCAAACCACTACCAACCCCATAGAGATGCCTGTATTGGGCTGACGAAAATCCAAGAAAAATACCTTGGCTGAGGCTATCTCCCGATAACAAGTAAGTCAGTGTTGTTGCAATGAACCCATAGAAAAATAGTCCAAATAACCACAACTCCAGCACTTCCCAAAGCGGCAAAGCAAAAATGTAGAAGCTAATATCTCGCCCAAACAAGGGGTCAGCCGTGTTGAACGAGATGGGCTGTAAATATTGCAGGACGACTGCCCATTGTTTTGAAAGCAGCCATCCAAACAAAATACTGAGAGTTATTGCAATCGCGCGTAGCACAAATCGAGGATAAACTAATAGGGCGATCGCACTGCCCAATACCCCAATTAACCACCAAAGCTGACCGACCAACTGTGTGCCGACTTGCCAGAGGTTCTTCAGGTTGAAGCGAGAAACAAGGGTACTGGAGAGTGTTGGACCCGACTGCCAGTAGCTCAAGGCAAGCTGACCATAATAAATCAGCAAGCAACCAACTAACAAACTTAGCCCCAGCGTTAGGGGAAGTAGCAACCGCAGCCTTAAAGCAGTGGTTGACTGAAACGGCACTAGAGGAGAACGCTGAAGCTTTGCTCTATAAAGCGGTAGGACAACGGGTTGTCTGCCGTTAATTTCCTCACCCTGACTACCCTCGTTGGGACGATGAGCATGTTTCAATCGTTCGGCTAAAGCCAGATTTCCTAGTAAATAAACTGCCGTAACCCCTGTCACAATGCCCAATAAAATCAGTCGAACCTGAAATTTGAGCAGGAATACCGAAAAGTAGTTAACTTCCTGAAACCAGAGCATTTCTGCTCCAAGACGGGATACTAAATCAAGCAGTAGCCCCATGCCTAGGAGAACTATCAACAATTGAAACAGCCATTTTGGAGTCACAGAAATTAACTTAGTAATGTGAAATTTTTAACCGACAAAAGAATCATTACAGCACGATACTTAATAGCTTCAAGCGAGGGGAGAAGATCGCTTTGTCAACAAGGCAGACGCAACGGCTGGAATGCTTGTACTGATGCAAATTAAGGCTAGTTATGCCCAGCGTAGTACGGCTGCCATCGGCATTAGCTCCTTAGAAGCATCTGCTTCTGTGAGAACTCCTAAGACTTCACCCCCGTTTTCTATGACTCGAATCACAATCTCATTGATGACATCATAGGTTTCGGCGCTGCGGGTATCGCTAAGAGTCATTTCACCTGTATCTGAAAGGGTGCCATACTGTACAAAATCAACTTCGACCAGCAGATGACTGACTTGACCACGAGTAGCAAATTTGGCAATCATAGCAAGCTCCGCAATCGACCGGGATTCGCTCTGACGCTTGTAGTACAGATTGCACCACTGCTGAATACGTTCTTGACGCAATTCCCTGACAATCGGAGGAATTGCTTGTCTGATTTCTTCTTCTGGTAAGCCTTCTGGGCTGCCATCAACTCCTTTATCAGCTAGCATATCGTAACTGTTCAGAGATCGATACATGGCTTGAAATTCCTGGGTCGTTGCCAGAATCAGAGGCATATTGCTACCGCTAACAACTGGGCGCACTGCTCTCTCTACTGCGCGTAAGAACTGTCTTTGCAATATTTCTGTCCCTTCATCGCCTTGCAGTCTGCCTGCGGGAGCGCGATCGCGCTGTAAGGTGCGCTTGGTGACTTCACTAAAATCGGCTGGCAAATCCGATATGTCTAATGGTTCTAATTCTTGAGCGGCTGTAAATTCGTACAGTTTGACCGACTTTTGAGAAATGGCTAGGACATAAGCCGACATCGGCTGTAAGGCTGACATCAAGGGCTTGAGATAGAAGCGATTACTCACTTCTGCCGCTTTTTCTACAGCGTAGGCAAGACGATAGGTTTTAATTGATTCAGGTGTAACTAATATCCCCAACCCATTAGCTTGAAATTCCCAAAATTCGTCATCTTCTTGTAGTTCTTCCAGATAACCTGTCATCGCCTGTATTTGTCGCTTGTCGGCGATCGCCTCGGCTTGCTCCATCGCCTCTTTAGTCAAGTTTTTCAAAACGATGCGGCAAGCCTGGGCATCCTGGGTTAAGGGAGTTGTCGGTAGAAAGACCGAGACGCAAACTCCACGCTGGGCTGCCAATTTTAAAAATTGCTTTTCTCGAATAGCATCTTTATACAGCATGATTTCTAATTTCTGTTTTTGGCTGGTAATCGGTCATTCTATTGTGGGGTTATCCAAACTGACATCCTCCTTAGGATTAACTAACGTTGTACCTCTACCTCACCAATCAACTTGAATGACTGCTTCTACCGGATACTTGATAGCTTTAAGCCAGAGGAGCAAATTGCTTTAACAATAAAGCAGGTACAATGACCGGAATTCCTGCACTGATGCAAATTAAGGCTTGTACCAGACTCAGTGGCTGGGTATTAAATAATGGGTTGATGATAGTCAACTGACTAAAGAAAATTTGCAAGATAAAAACGCAAATTACTCCGATCGCAGGAATATAGGCAACTGTGCGAGTGCGATCGCGTAGATAAGCAAACAGAGATGGAATGCATTGACTAATGCTTAATAAGTAAAAGGTTTCAGCCGCAACGAGGGTATGGACTGCCATTGTACGAGCCAGATTGATATTACCTGTCGTCTGCAATATCCACTCAAACATGCCCAGCACAGCGATGAGATTGAAGATGGAAATAATCAGGATGCGCCATAACAATTTACCCGTAAGAAGGGGTTGATTGGGGCGCATGGGCGCTCGCTCCATTGTGCCTGTTGCTTTTGGCTCAAAGGCTAGGGTGGCACTCAGGGCAACCGAACTCACCATATTGACCCAGAGAATCTGGACAGGCAAAATCGGCAGGGTAGCTCCGGTGAGGATTCCCACCAAGATTGTCATGGCTTCTCCACCATTAACGGGCAAGATAAAGCCAATGGTTTTCAGCAGGTTGCCATAAACGGTGCGTCCTTCTTCGACGGCAGCTTCAATCGAGGCAAAGTTATCATCAGTCAAGATCATATCTGCGGCTTCTTTGGCGACTTCTGTACCCGTAATCCCCATCGCGATGCCAATATCGGCTTGCTTTAAGGCGGGCGCATCGTTTACGCCATCCCCGGTCATGGCGACGACTTCGCCTTTTGCTTGCAAAGCTTCTACCAAACGCAATTTTTGTTCGGGGGCAACGCGCGCAAACACGGCACTGGCTTCAACAGCATTGGCGAGATCCTGACCATTCATATTTGCTAGCTGTTTCCCCGTGAAGGCAGGTGCGGCTTCATCTTGGCTCAGTCCCATCTGACGGGCGATCGCTGCCGCCGTTAGAGCATGATCGCCCGTAATCATCTTGACTTGGATGCCTGCCGATTGACACGCACGCACGGCAGCGATCGCCTCGGCTCTAGGTGGATCGATCATGCCCTGAAGTCCGAGAAAGATCAGATCTGCTTCAATATCTGCATGGTCAATATCCCGCTGTTCTGCTGAAATTTCTTTCTTGGCAAATGCCAGCACCCGTAAGCCCTGAGCGGCTATCTCATCAGTCATCTGCTCAATTTGCTGCCGATTTAAGTCGATTTTTTGACCCTTAGCATCGAGCTGGTAATGGCATCGCTTCAAGATTGCTTCCGCCGAACCTTTCACATAAATTGTGTGGCGATCGGTGAGTTCTTCTTGCTGGTGCAAGGTTGCCATATATTGATACTGCGACTCAAAGGGAATCGTATCCAGGCGTGGTTGTGCTTGTTCCAGGTCTTGTCGGGTCATCCCTGCTTTTGGTTGTGTTGCAAAAAATGGTAGGCTAAAATAATGCTGCTAGAGAAAATAATTCTGCCTGCCTCTAATGAATCCTAAAGCTCCATTCAAATGGCGGCATTACCAGTCCGAAATTATCTTGCAGTGTG
>NZ_JBYCCV010000153.1:0-6278 GCF_057473825.1 Aliterella sp. E5.1 | reverse complement strand
CACGCTCATCATATCTTCGTAACCGTTCTGAGTTGTTATTGATGTCTTTGGTTTTTCCATAAAAAAGTCTTGACTTGCCTAGTAAACCTGAGTCATTCAGTTGGTTTCTGCATTGAAAAAAGATAAAGGAACCCCACGCATGAAGGGGGGACTCAAAGTAATCGCTAAGAACAGAACGAGGGTGTACTAAAGTTATTAGATCGAGTTGAGCCGCAAAAAGTTCGGCGTAAGGCTCAAAGTATTTGTAGTTTGTTGATTCTGCATCAGGAGATAATGGTTTTTTAGCAGCTAATTTTTCGAGCCAAACGCTTATTCCTTTGTAAGCATATCGATGAATCCTAATGATTTCTTTTTCGTTAGCTGTCTCAAATAGAACGCCTTGAGGTAAGTGACAATCAGGGAAAGAGCTTATCAATGGCACTAATTTCTCTATGGTTAGATTACTCCACGTAGATTTGGCTGCTTGCAAAACTTTTTGATTTTCGATAGAAAAAGGGTCTATCTGCCCGTTAGCGCTCATAATATGAGGCATAGTAGACATTCCGATGACTATTTGTTTACCTGACGATTTAATGTGTGGGCGATCGCTACCCTGCAAAAGTTAGCGATCGCTCTTTAAAACCAAACTATTGCTAGTATAACCTAGTACACCTGGTTATAGACTTATATAAACTTTATTTATAGTATCTTTACAATTAACCGTGTACACTCGGTTATTATAGAGCTATGAAAGGAAACAGAACGGGGAAAGGTTACTATCAGGTACAGGGTAAAGAACCAGTGGCAAAGAAGCCGCTAACCGTCAAGCTGCCTGTAAGTATGGATGAAGCTGTGCGAGAAATAGCTGGAGACAATTTAGCCAACTGGGTAAGAGAAGCGATCGCGGCTAAATTAGCGACAGAACAGCAGGAAAAGTCCGCTTAAATGCCAGAGCTGACTATTGCACAAATGAAATCGCTTTACCGACAATGCCATTGGCTAACAAACGTGGTATTCCAGCCTATTCATGTTGTGCGGTTAGATGAGCGAACGGGAAATCTGTTTATATTGGCAGGGCATGAGGAGTCTATTGAAGTACAAATCAAAGCCGATGGAGAGTTAATATGAGCCAAATCGATTACGCATCTATGACTTTAGATGAAGCGAAAAGCTACTTTCTAGAGCATCGTGATGACACTGAAGCTTTCCACGCTTACATGGATAAGCTTCATGACTCTGGACGCGCTATCGTAATTGACCCAGCCGATCCAGAATCGGAAGCTAAAGCAATCTCTGCCATCCAACAAAAACTCGACCTTCACTTATAAACATAGTTTGGTATCGACAAAGCGCCATGCTAACCAACCTCACCAATCTAACTCTCGAACAATTCTGGACTTTGCCGGAAGGAGAGACTGCTTACGAATTAATAGACGGACAAGCCATACCCAAAGTGTCACCTAAATACTTTCATTCCTCGCTGCAAAGAGCATTGCTGCGGCTGTTTGACGCTTGGTGTCCTGGCAATGGACGAATTAGACCAGAGTGGTCAGTCATTCTAAAACGCAATGGTTCGCCTTGGATTCCTACTCCTGATTTAACCTACATTTCCTATGCTCGTTTACCTAAAAGTTGGAGACGCAATGAAGCTTGCCCAATACCCTGCGATTTAGCGATTGAGATTATTTCCCCAGACCAAACATTCAAACAATTAGCAGACAAAGCCATCGACTACATCAAGGCTGGGGTATTGAGAGTGTGGGTTATCGATCCTGAAACTTTCAGCATCACAGTCTTCTCCCCAGAGGGAGTAAGCAAGCAGCTATCTGGAGATCCAAAAATTATCGATGCGCTGCTGCCTGGTTTAGAACTAACACCAAAAGTTATTTTTGAGGAAGCAGAACTACTTTGACGCAATTAAGATGAGATCGCACGAGCAGGCGTGAAAATGTCCACAATTTATGAAGGAAGTTTTCTTTACACCGCGAACTCCCTCTGAGCCTGTTAAGGGTATGGGGTGGATAGAAATAAATGATGATGCCGTAAAGCGGCTGGGTATTCATCATCTGTATAAATGTGTGTCCTATGGTAGTATTTCTGAAATTATTGGACCAGATGGGTTGAAGTTCAATGCCTACCTGGATAATCCTTACGGCTTTGGAGGTCGTCATAAGAAACGCTTTATTGTACATAGTCATGGAGAGGCAGTTTTGCTTCTTGTGCAGAAGAAATTAACTATTGAGGCAGTGCTACATTTCGTTCGGACTTGGGCAAAGCCCGATGCTAGACTTACAACAATATTCAAATGAATAAGCCACAGTGAGCAAACCAATTGAGTGCATCATCGGAAGAAATAGAATCATTGATAATCTGAGTTAAAGCTTGGTCAAGTGCTTCACGAGTTCGAGCTTGGGCAGAACGCAGGAGTTGCTTAAGTTTTGACCAACATAATTCAATTGGCGATAGGTCTGGGGAGTAGGGCGGCAGGAATACGAGGGTTGCCCCAACAACTTCAATTGCCTCTCGAACCACTGAGGCATGATGAACAGGTAAGTTATCCATCAACACGATTGCACCTTCCCAGAGTTGAGGGACGAGAATCTTTTGAATGTAGAACAAAAACACATCTGTATTGACGCTGCCAACAATGCTCATGGTGGCAATCAAGCCATCAATACTCATGCCGCCAATCAAGGAAACATTTTGCCCCCGAGTACCAGGCGATTCAGTGTCATAGAGACGTTTGCCTTTTGGCGCACGACCGTATAGACGGGTCAATCCTAGATGCATTCCGGTTTCATCGATAAATACCAAATTATGCGGGTCTATAGTAAAACTCCAGAGTCGATAAGCAAATCGGGGTAAATATAGCGAAGCTGTCACCAGGGGCAAGATCGGCTAAAAGCGAGACTGGGCATAGGCTCTAACAATGAAGCCAGTGGTGAAAGTCTTTTGCTGATAAAATCTCGCTCAGTCTGTCCAAAAATCTCTAAAGCGCCCTGGAGCTAACTCGGTATAGCGAACCGTATGCTGAATGTTTTTATGTCCTAAATAAGCTTGAATTGCTCGTGTATCATGTCCCTTAGCTGCTAGATAGAAACCGCAAGCATGGCGTAACATATGCGGATGCACAGAAATTGGCAAGCCAGCTTTGACACCTGCTCGCTCAATAATGCCTCTAGCCGTTGCTGCTGCCATCGCCGCTCCACGCTCAGACATGAATAAATAAGGAGAATCAGGGTACTCCCGTTGCAACTGTCGCAATGCCCGTAGTTCAGGTCCGCGTAGCGGGTGTGTGGCACTGATACCGTGCTTCAGCCGATTAATGTAAATTGTGCCGCCACTGAAATCTACCTGTGACCATCGCAATGCCACCAATTCTGAGATCCGTAAACCGTGACGATAAGCCAAGAGAATTAGAGTCCGGTCGCGATGACCGTGCCGCCCAACAACCTTTGCCGCCTTGAGCATTGCTTCGACTTCACCCGGAAGCAGATGTTCGCGAGTACGCTGTTCTAAATTTGTGAGCTTCAGTGGTGGGGCAGTCCTAGTCATTATTCAAACTTGCCCATAAATGATAATTTGGCACTCTCTGCGTGAGTACCGTTTGATTACATCTTACAGCAATTGATTGTCGCAAACTTGCCCATAAATAAGTGTTATTGGGGATGTTTTAAAGGATTTGCTAAAAGGTCATCGCCTAGGAGATATAATGCTTTGCGGTTGAAAAGTGGGCTTGATGAAGAAAACCTGGCGTTTAGAAGAATTAGTAGAGCATTGGACGTTGCTGCCAAAGGAATTAGAGCAACTAACTCAAAAAAATGACCAGAATACTTTGGGGTTTGCGCTACTACTTAAATTCTTCCAACTAGAAGCTAGATTTCCAGAGAATTGCTCAGAAATTCCTGCGGACGTTGTTAATTATGTAGCAAAGCTGTTAGACATTAAAAGTGAAAAATATCACTCTTACAATTGGCAAGGACGCTCCATTAAATATCACCGCGCCCAAATCCGAGAGTTTTTTGGATTTCGAGAAGCACAAAGTCATGACACAGAAGAATTAGTTAGTTGGTTAATCGAGCAAGCACTAATTTACGAATTGAAGTTTGAGCAATTAGAATTAGCAGCGTTAACTCATTTACGCGAACTCAAAATCGAACCGCCAACATTTTTAAGATTAGAACGATTTATTCGTTCTGCCCTTCATAGTTTTGAAGAGAATTTTTTTAATCAGACTAGCCAGCAGCTATCTAGTCAATCTAAGGATGCGATTGACAACTTGTTAAATTCAGCAGATTCATCTCTGCTTGTAGATGATGTAAATAATCAACCTACTAACGAATTTATTGAAAACCCGGAAACAACCTGGGCAGATTTGAAAACAGATCCCGGTAGAATTGGCATAGAAAGCTTTCAAAAAGAGATTGCTAAGTTAGATAATTTCCGGCAGCTAGGTCTACCGCCAGATTTATTTAAGCAAATTCCCACTAAAGTTCTTCAAGTATATAAAAATAGAGCAGCAATAGAACATCCTCGTGACTTACGCCGCCATCCAGAAGCTATTCGTTACACACTGTTTACTGCTTTTTGTTGGCAGAGAAGTCTTGAGGTTACAGATAATTTAGTCGAACTACTTATCCAAATTGTTCATCGCATAGGAGCGAGAGCCGAAAAACGTGTAGACAAAGAACTTTTGCAAGATTTTAAACGGGTTCATGGCAAGAACAATTTACTATATCAAATGGCAGAAGCTTCTTTAAATCAGCCACATGGCACTGTCAAAGATGTAATTTTTCCCATAGCAGGTGAAGTGACGCTCAAAAATTTAGTCAAAGAGTACAAATCTACGGGAAACGCCTACCGCGAACGGCTTTATACAGTAATGAGGGCTTCCTACGGTGCTTACTATCGGAGAATCTTACCTTTAATTTTGGCTCAGTTAGAATTTTGCTCAAATAATGAAGTTCATCGTCCTGTTATTCAAGCGTTAGAACTACTGAAAAAGTATGCGGACAGTAAACAGCGTTATTACAGCCCAGGAGAAGACATCCCGACCGATGGAGTCTTGCGTACTGGTTGGCAAGAACTGATTTTAGAAAACAACGCTGATGGTGAAATCAAAGTTAATCGGATTAACTATGAATTGAGTGTCCTTCAAGCCTTAAGAGAAAAACTTCGATGTAAAGAAATTTGGGTAGTGGGAGCTAACCGTTATCGCAATCCTGAAGAAGATTTGCCAGGAGATTTTGAGTCTCAAAGATTAGAATACTTTCAGGCTTTGAAACAACCGTCAGATGTCGAACTGTTTATCTCTGCTCTCCAGCAGCAGATGGATGAATCCCTGACATTATTAGCTAAAGAAATACCTAAAAACAAGTTAGTCAAAATTAAAACCAAGGGGGATTCTCGCATTTCGGTTTCTCCTTTGAATCCGCAAACTGAACCGTATAACTTAACACACTTAAAAACTGAAATCACTCGGCGCTGGAAGATGACTAGCCTCCTAGATATTTTGAAAGAGACGGATTTACGGGTTGATATTAGTTCGCATTTTAAGACAGTTTCCAGCCGAGAAGTTTTAGATGAAAGCACACTGCAAAAACGATTGTTGCTCTGTTTATATGGTTTAGGAACGAATACTGGATTAAAGCGTTTAAGTGATGAAATTGGTGATGATAATTATCAGGACTTATTGTATGTAAAGCGTCGTTTTATTCAGAAAGACCAATTACGCAATGCTATTGCTGCTATTGCCAATGCAATTTTTTGTACCAGAATGCCACACATTTGGGGAGAGGGTACAACCGCTTGCGCTTCTGACTCAAAAAAGTTCGGTGCTTGGGATCAAAATCTAATGACCCAGTGGCACATCCGTTATGGTGGGCGTGGCGTAATGATTTATTGGCACGTTGAAAAAAATTCTGTTTGTATTTATTCACAGTTAAAAACCTGTTCCTCCTCGGAAGTGGCAGCAATGATTGAAGGATTATTGCGCCACTGTACGGAGATGAAAGTAGAGAAGAATTATGTAGATAGTCATGGACAAAATGAAGTAGCTTTTGCTTTCTGCCATTTACTGGGTTTTCAGTTAATGCCGCGTCTTAAACGGATAAATGTTCAGAAATTATACCGTCCTGTAACTGGAAATAATGATGCGTATCCAACATTGCAACCGATTTTGACTCGTCCGATTAATTGGGATTTGATTCGTCAGCAATACGACCAGATGGTCAAATATACCACTGCTTTAAGGTTGGGAACGGCAGAAACTGAAGCAATTCTCAAGCGTTTCAGTAAAA
>NZ_JBYCCV010000152.1:0-6383 GCF_057473825.1 Aliterella sp. E5.1 | reverse complement strand
TACTTCAATTGGATTTGGCAGCATAGTCGGTTCAAGTCCACTGCCGCACAACGAGCAGGATTAACCTCTCGACCATGGACTTGGAATGATATCGTGACCTATCCCACAATAATCTGACGCACTACCCGTATTAGTCAATTTCTAGTAGAACGAGGACTAAAGGTAAGTGAAAAGAAGACTAAGCTGACTGCTACGATAGATGGGTTTGATTTCCTCGGCTGGTGCGTCAAAGTGCAGAGCAACGGGAAGTTCAGATGCGTCCCTTCAGTGGACAATTTTAAAGCTTTCCGTCAGAAAGTAAAACACATCGTCAACAACAGTAACTATGGTGCTACCACAAAGGCTGAGAAATTAGCCCCGGTAGTTAGGGGTTGGAGGCAATATCACCGCTTCTGTAAGATGGACGGGTCTAAAAACTCGTTATATTTTATCCAAAAAAGAGCGTTTAAGGTATTTAATAAGGAACGCAAACTGAACCGCTACACTAGCAAAGTATTGTTAGATAAAGCCTTTCCATCGGTTCCTTACTCCGAAAACAAACATATCAACGTCAAAGGAAATAAATCACCATTCGACGGCGACTTGACCTATTGGAGCGAACGTAACAGTAAGCTCTATGACGGTACTACCTCTAAAGTCCTAAAAGGACAAAACCATTCATGTGCTAGATGCGGATTAAAGACGACATCCGAGGAGCGAGTTCACTTGCACCATAAGGACGGAAATCACCACAATTGGAAATTCAATAATCTAGAAGCTCTACATGAGAGTTGCCATGATTATTTACACATGAGCAAAGGCACTGCCTAATTGAATCGGGAGCCGTGTAAGGCGAAAGTTTTACGCACGGATCTAACAGAGAGGGGCGCGGAATAATACCCGCCCTCGACTCTACCGGAAGAGAATTTATCTGTGCCAATCACTTCAATCAGCTTGGGAGATACCGGACGAAGATTCCGGTATCTTCGTTTTGAGCGGCTTTCTTCGTACTGACGAAACTAAACAATATATTGTTCAGAGTGGGGATGTAATTGTAATGGGCGGTGAGAGTCGAAACTTTTTCTATAAAGCGCCAAAAATAAACTTACTTAAGATTTTTGATTCTATACAGCTTTATATTTCTTATTGTTTTTTCTAGCAAATAATCCTTTTTCAAATATCCATCTAAAGCAATCTTATATTCATTATTCTCAATTATTCTCTCTTCATCAAACAGCACGTAAACTGGTTTTTTATCCATAATAGAAGTTAATTCTTGAAGTGGATCTATACCCGTAATTACCGAATAGTAACTAATTAAATGAGATGTAAAAACATACTTCGTAGGAATTTTAGCTCGAGCTAAATAATAAATAATTGGCTGGTAGTTAGCAATATATATGTAGTTACTCGGACTAATTTTTGGTCTTATGTAATTTGCAATTAAAACTTCTTTATCCTCCAAATAACTTTCTTGCTTTATATATTGATTTATAACCAATTCTGTACTTTTTTGCAGATGAGGATATAAAGTTTGTAAGAACATTAAAACTGACACAATTATTAAAAATAGATTTCGTTTATTTTTTATTATCTGTTTATTTACTGTCTGGACAATTATGTATGAGCTAATTAGACATAAAGGAGGCAATAATTGTAAATAGTAGTGTCCGATAAACCTTTTTGATACTAAAGTTGCTGCAAATGTAAAACTAAACCAGTAAAATAAACTGCATAAATTCATTTTATTTTTTAAACTAATTTTTTTTGAAGACTTGATATAAGTAAAGCTTATAAATAAACACAAATACAGAGGAAAATTAGTATATATTTGGGTTATTATAGCAGACAAAAGATTTATTAATGAAAACTTTGTGGCATCAACATATTTAGTATTAGCTATGAAAGTAGCGTAAAAATATTCGTCAAAGTAACCTACAGTTATAAAATAAAGAGCTGTGAATAAGAAAGGTACTATAAACCCAAAAATTGCAAATATATAAATTTTTATTAATATTGTTTTTAACTTATTATTCTTGTTTTTTTTTAAAAGATAAACGAGTAGTTACTATTACTAAAAAGGCAATAAAATCCATAAACACCACATACTTAACTTGCATAGCTAGCCCTAGTAAAAGTCCTATTATAAAAAATGTAATATATCTATAATTAGTGTTTTTAAAAAGTAAGTAAAATGCTAAGGTCACCAAAGGAGCAAATAATATTTCGGCATTTGCGGCTACACCATTGTTACTAAGGGAAAATACTAAATAGAAAATTCCTGCTATTAAACCGATTTTCTCATTAGTTTTACTAATCAGCTTTGCTATTTCATACAAAAAATAGCTTGTAACTGCGACTGAAAGACAGGCTAATATCCGAATAGATGTAATTGAATCTCCAAAAATTAGAATTGCTAGATAAAATAGTATAAAGATTCCAGGTGGCTTATTATCCCAAATTTCTATATAAGGAGGTACACCATTAAGGAAGCTCTGCGCTATTAGAAAATAAAGACTCTCGTCATGATCAATAACAGAGTCAAAGAACGACCAAAATCTAAGTAAAAAAGATAAAAAGGTAAAGCATATAAAAACTATAATTTTTTTTGACATATTCAGGTTTATTGAATCTATTTTTTCTTAATCCTTAAAATTATTAATTTTAATAAATTTAAGGATTGTTTTAATTATTTTAGATGAGTTCTTAGCAGCTTATGTTACTATAAAATAGGTCAATATAAACAAAGGCTAATTTAAGCAGTAATTAAGGTTGTGTCGCAAAAAGAGAGTGGGATGGTAGGGTAGGAAAGCTTCTTTGTTCCCCTACCATCCCATGTCTACTCCCCCTGTGTTTAAATGGTGTCATTTTCAAGCAGAGATCATTCTCCTGAATGTGCGGTGGTACTGCCGATAGGCGCTGTCTTACCGGGACTTGGAGGAAATAATGCAGGAACCAGGAGTGGAAGTGGATCATTCAACTATTAACCGTTGGGTGCGGAAGTACGCCCCAGAATTGGAGAAACGGATTCGTCCCCATTTGCGCGGCACGAACGACTCGTGGCGAGTTGATGAAACATACATCAAGGTCAAAGGTCGGTGGAAGTATCTGTATTGTGCAGTAGACTGGCAAGGGAACACCTTGAATTTTCTGCTGTGTGCCAAACGCGATGCATCAGCAGCAGAGCGGTTCCTGCGGAAAACTCTTAATGCTGCTCACACTCAAGAGCCCAGGGTAATTAACGTGGATAAGAATGCCGCATATCCACCTGCTGTTAACGATCTAAAAGCCGAGGAACAGCTCCCCGAAACTACAGAACTGCGGCAAGTTAAGTACTTGAACAACCAAGTGGAGCAGGACCACCGATTTATCAAGCGATTGACCAAACCGGGAATGGGATTTGGTTCGTTCAACACAGCACGCCGAACCTTAAGAGGATTTGAAGCAATGAACATGATTCCTAAAGGGCAGGTTCAAGGTGTTAGAAAAGGCGATGTCCGAGCATCAATAGAATTGGTGTCTCAACTTTTTGAAATTGCACAATAAGCAACAGGGATTGAGCAGGATTCCCTGTCCTCAAATCTTTTTTGCGACACAACCCTTTATGACGCTCAAGCCACCCAACTCTCTTTTAGCTGTTCCATCAGGATCTTTGCAGATTTCTCAGTTGCCTCCTGCCTCTCAAAATTCAGGTAGTGACCTAATCAAGTTTTCTCTAGTGATTCCGACTTACAACGAGTGTGCAAATATTAAAAACATCGTCAGGATATTGAGTCAGTTGCTAGATGAGTCTATCCCTGGAGACTACGAACTGATTGTCGTAGACGATGATAGCCCAGATTGCACTTGGGAAGTTGCTACATCCTTAATACCTGAATATCCCCAATTGCGGGTGATGCGCCGAACCGAAGAACGTGGACTTTCCTCGGCAGTGATTCGCGGGTGGCAGGCAGCCAAGGGGCAGGTATTAGGGGTAATTGACGGTGATTTGCAGCATCCGCCACAAATCCTATTGCAACTGTTGAGTGCAATTGATGGGGGAGCGGATTTGGCGGTTGCCAGCCGCCATGTGTCAGGCGGCGGAGTCAGTAAATGGAGTTTTGTTAGGCGGTTTTTGTCCCGTGGCGCGCAGGTTTTGGGGTTGCTCCTGCTACCAGGAGTAATCGGGCGCGTCAGTGACCCAATGAGTGGTTACTTCATGGTACGCCGCAGTTGTGTTGTTGGTAAGACACTGAATCCCGTAGGATATAAAATTCTAATTGAAGCGCTGGGTCGGGGAAACATACGCCAGATTGCTGAAGTTGGCTATGTGTTTCAAGAGCGCCTTGAGGGTGAGAGTAAGGTGACATGGAAGCAATATGTGGAGTATCTGCAACACCTAGTACGACTACGTCTTTCTCAAGGTCGGCTCAGAAGGCTCAGTCAGGGGCTAGGCTTCCCGCTTGGTCGGTTCATCCGCTTTGGTTTAGTAGGTCTATCAGGGGTGTTTGTGGACATGGCGCTGCTGTACTTGCTCAGTGACCCGATCACGCTAGGTTTGCCCCTGACTCGCAGTAAAATCATTGTCGCCGAGGTGGCGATTATCAATAATTTTTTGTGGAATGACAGATGGACTTTTGCTGATATCGCCAGTGAGCAAAGGGGATGGCGTCAGCGCTGCAAACGGTTTGTCAAATTTAATATCGTTTGCCTGGCGGGGCTAGTGTTGAATGTGCTGGTATTGAATTTGATTTTCAAATTTGTTTTCCCCAACCGTTATGTAGCGAACCTGATTGCGATCGCAGTTGCCACCATCTGGAATTTCTGGATAAACCTAAAGCTCAGCTGGCGAGTGACGCAAGTTAAATAAAAAGCTAGGATCTGTTTGAAACTGGAAGCGGCATTGTCAACTTAACCCGAACCTAGGGCATATCATCAGGGATAATTCCTTCTAGAAGTAAAAACAGCTTGTCAATGTCATGGGCAAGAAATCGTTGAGCCTTGGTCAGAGAATCATAACCACCCTTCTAGGTTTTACTCTCCCAAAAGTGACAAAAGAGGGATAAATTTTGGCATGCTCATTCCACCAGCACTCGGCATTTAAGTCGTAAAGTTCTAAATCGTTTTTCATAAAAATGTCCTGAAAATACTCTTGAGTTTAACTAGATGTCAGTTTGATGTAGCAGACGGGTGTGGTCAAAGGCAGTTGGTAGGTCGACAAACTATGTAATGTAATAGCTTACAGAGTAAAACCGCTCTCTAGTACGACCGCCTCAAAAGGTGGAACTGGTAGTACAGGAATAGTAGGTTGCGATGTTTGGCACTGTCTAAGTTTTGTTGACTTTGGTGACGGCTGCTAAGGAGGTCGATTCTGCTGCCGACGCTTGCAACCAAAAACCGCACCAGTCACAAGCGCAATGCTTTCCTTACGGCGGGCGCAGCCATCGCCCAAGCAATTGCCACTAAGCCCAAACAAAAACGCAAAAATCTCCATTACTGCCTCCTCGTCAACTTATCCCACCATGCCTGCGGCAACAGCACAGCCTTCTTAGTCTCCACCGCCATCACCCGTAGATTATGACAGACACCGTTCCCCTTTGGGCAAACTACCGCCACTGGCATTCCCACAAATGCAATTGCGTATCGTTTTACAGATGTGGTAGAGGGGACAATAAACTTTTGGACTACAGCATTCCATTTTGTCCTAGGTGTGATGAAGTCCCTGACCCATCGCGTGTTTGGCATGAGCAATCACTTTATCGATTATGGCTTTAAGCTATATCCTTGAGTTAACCCGCAACCGCTGCTTGGGACATACTGTACTTGCCTAACTTCCCTCGATACCATTTGCCACTCTTTGCACCAACCGAGAGAACATTTGAAACACGCTCTCGCGCCGTGCTTCTGACCTCTTTGGGAATGTCATTGACAAAGATGGTATCTATTATTGTGGCAGTCTCCAACACCTTCCCTGAATGCTGTTGCATAACTTCAGCTACAGCTTCTGATAAAGTAGTGTTACTAAATTCATCTCGCACATACTGTTGCCAAGTATCTGCTTGCTGGCTTGGCTTCTTGATGGATGCTGATTTCTTGCTTTGCTTGCTGCTAGCCGGGGATGAGTTTTTCTTGGCTTGCCGCTTGGGGGGAGGTGATGCTGTTGGAGTCTCAGCAGTAACGTCTGTCATTGTGTCGTTTGACTCTGGGAGGGCGACTTCTGGGGCAGTCAGCTGGGGTTGTTCTTCAGTAACTGGTGTTGTTACAGGGGTATTGTTGGTAGTGTCTACAGGAGCAAACATAAGCTAATAGACATTTAATTTGCAATAACTTTGTCACCTTTATTTTGGATACTTCTGTGCCAGTTAATTACTAGCTCTCCCTCATTGAGCAATCTCTCTAGGATTTCTTGAAGTTGGTTGACGGAC
>NZ_JBYCCV010000151.1:0-6433 GCF_057473825.1 Aliterella sp. E5.1 | reverse complement strand
GAAGTAGAGCCAGACGCAATGGCTGATGATTTCAGCTGGGAAGCGGTGGCGTTTGTACAGGTTGGCAGCGCTCATGGTTGGGCAGCCTAACACGTTGCTGCTTTGCGGCAGTTAACCTGACAATGCCTACCAATGGGCTCTTGCGGCAGTTCTTTCCCAAGAAGACCGACTTTACCAAGGTTCAACCACAGGAGCTTAAGCAGGCTGTTGAGCTGATTAACGGACGACCGCGCAAGTCGCTTGACTACCGCACTCCTCATGAGGTAATGTTCCCTAGACATCAGGATCGTTGCACTTCAGCCTTGAATGGGCCGTCTCAACCCTAAATCAGAAATGTATTTAGCTAATTACGTGAAAACTGCTCATAAGCACCCCGACAGCGATTTATTTAGCCTTGATGCCACGCTCTCCGCGGCAGGCCGTTTGGAGTCCTGGGGGCGCCGCCCGCCACGCAAGCCCTTAGCTGAAGGAAAGTAGCGACATTCTGTGAGATTGGAAAGAGAGCACTATAGCCGATGAGCACTCTACAAACCATTGACTCAAAAGACTTCACAATTGGCAGCCTGCTTAATGACTTCTACACCGTTCCCAGTTATCAACGTGAATACGCCTGGGGAAGTGAGCCAGTGGAGCAGTTGCTAAGTGACATTCACGATGAATTCGCTGATAACGATTCGCAAAACCTTACGGAATACTTCATCGGTAGCATCGTTGTTTTTAAAAAGTCAGATAACACTTTTGAACTGATTGATGGACAGCAGCGTAGCGCGACGCTATTCTGGACCCTCGGTGCTGTTTGTGACCACACAAGGGGTGTAGGCATAGCACTATCCGAGGCGTTGACGCATCAGATTACCTCGGTCAGAACCGATAACTTAAGACATGACCTTCGTCGTTACCATCTCAGCTGCAATGAGAAGACAGGAGTTTTGGAGAACCTTGTTGTCAGCAGAACCGCGCTCAATACCAGTCTGGTAAACCCGTGTTTAGTAGCGAACATTCTGGATTGCCGGGAAATCTGATGAAAGCTAATGTTGTTGATTTAGTAAGCCTTAGCTTAAATTTTCCTCAACCACTAGAAAGAGAACTATTCCGTGATAATGTGATAGCTACTCTCGATAAAAACTTTGCAAGTGGTACAAATATTATGGTAGTAGAAGGTGAAGAGGGGATCGGTAAAACCACCCTTCTCTCTCAATTTGTGCGGGCACATCCTAATCACGCTGTGTCCCTCTTTATCCGCCCACTAAACCGGCTCTCGATAAACCCTTCTAGTTTCAAAGTTGATTTAGCAGGGCAAATTTACTGGGTGATTAAGAATAAAGCCCTTCCGCTTCAGGAAGTTAATGACTCGTTATATGTTCAGCTACTCACACAGCTCCAAAGACGAGCCAAACATTATGGTGAACGCTTTTTCTTCGTTATCGATGGGATTCATGATCTTGCTCGAGAAGATGAACAGGTGAAGGATATACTTTTCGACGAACTACTTCACATTGGAGTACCCCAGTTTAGCTTTTTGCTATCCGGCACCGTTGAGAATATTCCGAAAACAATACGCGAAGCCGCATCTCCGAAGCCACTACTCCTTCCCCCGTTTTCGTTAAATGATACCCGGGAATATTTAGAAGATTTGGATGTTGATAGTCTGCACATAGAGGCCTTGCATCGAATGTGTGCTAAGGGGCTCCCTGCTTATTTGGCGGCTATCCGACGCGAGATTAGTGCAGGTGTAAGCATTGAAGAACTGTTGCATCAGGAACCAACGAAGCTACCTGATTTTCTTGCTCTCGAATGGGAGCATCTTAAGCAGCTGAGTCACTGGCAAGAACTTGTGTTGGCAATACTTGCGTTCGGACGCGGCGAGTTCTCGACATTCGAAATCGCTGCAATTGCCGCGGTTGCAGAAAACGATGTCATTTCCTTTTTTGAGAGTGTGCGCATCATCGAACTTGTGGATGGACAGGCTACATTTCTTACGGAAGGTCATCGCAGTTTTGCCCAAAAACGTTTAGTCCAAAGGAAACCGGAAGTTATTACCCTAATTATCGACTTTTTAACCAGAGATACCCAGGAACTGCGGGCACTCGAATCCTTATCCGATTATTACCAGCAAGCTGGTCGTTTTAATGAGATTATTGCCCACCTTACTCCAGAAGTGCTCGTACGGTTGGTGAAAGAAGCAAGCTCTCTTTACCCACTCCATAGGCAGACACAGTTTGGTATTGATG
This sequence comes from Aliterella sp. E5.1, assembly GCF_057473825.1. Lineage (NCBI taxonomy): Bacteria > Bacillati > Cyanobacteriota > Cyanophyceae > Chroococcidiopsidales > Aliterellaceae > Aliterella > Aliterella sp. E5.1. The sequence goes on along the minus strand of NZ_JBYCCV010000151.1, from coordinate 4,202 downwards.
CGGCTCAACAACTCAATTTATTTGAAGCCATGTTAGGCTACTGTTTCCAACAAGCAACTTTACGTGACCTAAGCCGGGTAGAGTTATGGCGTCCCGAAGTTGAGGCTCGTGTTGCTTTAAAGGATTATGCTGCTTCTCTTTCTTTAGCACAGAGCGCGATACTGCAAGAGGACAAACTTCAACTTCTTGCAATAGTGACGCGCAAGCAAATAGAACAAGGATTAGATGTCGCTCCCGAGGTTAGCGATCAAATTTATGCACTTGCTAAGCAGATTTCACCTGAAACGTTACCGGAGAAAATTCTAGATATTGCAACCAACTTGGTTAAACTTGATCCTGATTTAGCAATTGACTTAGTTGAGCGTACGTCTAAGGCAAGTGGAAAACCTAATTCTCTAGACTGGGCATTCGCAAGGTTGTCAACGGCTGCATCGAGCCAAACTAAGGATGAAACGGAAGAACGCATGGCTGATAAAGTTCGCTCCCGCATACAAGATCCTAAAGTGCAGGAATTTATTGGTGCAATATCGGTTTTTACCGAAAATTACTCGGCCCATGAGGTTATTGAGAAGGTCGAGAAGTTGGAGCTCAAAAATAGACTCTTCATTCTTCGCAGATGGGCAGTTACAAACAAGGATCGCGCTGACGCAGATGCCGTTATCAATGCAGCTTTGGATCTTCTGGTATCAAGTTCTACAGAGTATATTCCCAAGACCCGGGATTTGCGTCAAATCGCCACTCCAATCGTCACCGTTACAACTGAGGAAGAGGCAAAGAAGCTGGTAAAGCGATTTGATGGAATAAAAGGAACAGTAAAGGATTTAGGTACCACAGTTGATTACGTGAGGCTCGAGCTATATCTTGCGGAGGCTGAGGCCACGTACTCTACTCAAGCTGCAACCGACCGCCTACTTGAATTATTTTGGTTGATCTCAGAAATTAAGGATGACTCCCTGCGCACGCATTGTCTAGCCTATTATGTTGCACGCTTTACATTGATAGATAGAGACACCATTATTGAGCAAAAAGAAGGACTACTTGAGGTAATAAAGGAGAAATTCCAAAACGACATAAATTTTCTCCTATCTCAGACCGCAGATCATTATAGGGTAGTGAAGGGGCCGTTAAAGGCTCTGTCGCAAGCTGATCCCGATGCTGCAATAGGGTTGGCTTCACGCCTCAACACAATTCATCGTAGAGACCGTGCTAGACAAACTTTTCTAACATCGCACTTAAACCTGTCAATGGATGAACTCCGCTTGGATATCATAGTTCAGGCGTGGCACGGCATAACAGATGCGGAGTTGCGAAGTGAGGCATTACAGCAGATATTAAAGAAGTTGGCGGATGAAGCCGTGGACATTTCCGAACTCCAGATCAGCAAAGTGCTATCGCTTGTCACAAGCTCGGAAAGTTTACCCCAAGCGATAGAGCGTTGTATCTGCTATGCCCATTCGATTGTAATTCTATCTAAGCAAAGTGTGAGCGATTACCGTTCTCTTCAAGAAAAAATGGTTCATGATCTTTGGAAACATTGGGATGCTATTGATGTAGGTTGGTACAAAGTAGATGTAGGTTTCCAAATCGCAAAAATATTGGCTGAGGTTGCGCCGAGCACTGCAAGCGAATTTCTTAAGAAAACAGAGTTAGAACGTGCAGCAATGCCAATCAACGCACCTGCACCAGGACAAATGGTTCTAGCGTGCTTACGTTTGTTAGTTCGCGCCTTTGGAGGTCTCCTGCCAAACAGACTTGAACAGCAAGAAGATCTACATGCCCTTTCAACCTTAGTTGATCAGATTCCTTCACGAAGTGAACGCATTGGTATTTGGTCTGAACTAGTTCTGCGGTGCTACGGATATAAACGCATGGACTTGGGTAGCTCTATCGTCATGCGTTACATACAACCGTTGCTTAGTGACATTTCAGAACTTGATGCTTATGCCAAGCATCACGCTTTATCTGCTGCCGCCCCAGCTCTCTTTGTTTACCATAGGGACACGACCCTTGAACTGCTTGGTAAGCTGCCAATAAATGAAAGGGAGGATGCATATAGTAGGATTTGTCATTTCCTCCTTTTTCGCAGTTTGCCAGATGAACCACATAGAAATGCCGGGTATGCGACCAATGATCTATCTTATGAAACAGCTAGTGATATATGCCGTCTCTTAGAACTCGTTGAGCGGGAAGATTTACTTGCTGGATTTATACCGCCGCTAGTTAAACACATTAACGAGCGATTTACTGGGAGCCACCAACACAAGGCGTCTATACATGGCCGCCTAGTAGCCATTATTGACGAAAAGCTGCCAGATGTCGAGAACATCAAACATGATGGATATAAAGTGTTATTAAAAGCACATCTGTTGCTCATCCAGAGTTCAAAGGGGCCTGAATGGGACGAGGTTATTCAAGATGCCAACAATATTCCCAACAACTCAGATAGAGCATTCATTCTCTCCCAAATTGTTTCACTACTACCCAAAAAGTATTCTGGCAAACGTGATCAGGTAATTGAACAAGTCATTAAAGCGATTGAGAATATTCCCAACGTCCTTGACAGGGCTGATCGTTACATCACCTTTGCAAATGATATTAGACAAAATGACAAGGGTGCGGCAAAAAAACATTTACAGATCGCACTTCAGTCGATACTTTCAGTGGATACTTCGCCTGAAAGCTATTCTTTACAGCAACGGGCGATTGATATCGCACACTCCATTGATGCTGACTTCGCTGCCACCCTCGCTACAGTATACGATAATGATCCGGCTCGAGAGATAGTACGACAGGAAATTAAGGAAAAGTTAGACACCCTTGATATTAGGGATAAGATGATTAATCAAAATAGTGTCTATAAGGATGACGTTCCTCCAGAACAGTATGCCCATGCTGCATGGATGGCCCTTGGTAGTTTGAATGCAAACCGAGTGGAGACATTCCACACGGACCACTTGCGCAAGTACGTCCAGGTATCAAGGGAGTTGCCGCTAGGAATTGCCTATCCCATTTTCTCCTGGGTAGTAGAAAATACCGTTCGACGTCACAGTGGTAATCCAGATCGGAAGCAGCAGCTTATTGAGACATTTCGTGCGGTACTGCGAGGGAGCCACTTTGCAATCAATTTGGCTGGAATTACCCTAAACAGTTCAAAAGAACTGTTTACCTTAGAAAGCTCTGCAACTATATCAAGCTCACAAGTATTCATTGATGGTCAACGTAAAGAAGCGTTGGAGTGGCTTAAGCAGTGGGTGGAAAGTTCAGCGGAGAGGTATTTAATTATATGTGATCCGTATTTCGGACCCGATGATCTTGAGGTTCTCCTTATAGTGAATTCATTGAAGCCAGATCTTAAAGTTACGATCCTTACCAGTCGTAAACATATAATGAACGAACATATTGACGGAAATCACGATGATGCTTTCTTTCATGCATGGGAGAAGCTATCCGACCAAGATCCCCCATCCACAATCATTAAAATTGCTGGTTTACGTTCAAACCACACCCTACCTATTCATGATCGTTGGTGGATTACTAGCGGCAGCGGGTTACGTATTGGTACATCATACCGCTCACTTGGGATTGGAAAGGCGTCGGAAATTTCTTTGCTTACACAGGATGAAGCAATGCGTCTTGAACACGACGTAATAGACCCTTTTCTAAATGAACAACGTGAGGTCAAGGGGGAGCGGTTAAGATACACCTCTTTCAACCTATAAGCAGTTCGGTACAGCTTGAGGAGGTTCGAGTAGAACCTGACGCATTCGTGGTAGTTCTGCATGAAGAGGATGATCCCTGCTTGCCTGACCTGCATTCACGCCTCCCCTAGGTCATGAGCCTTCATTAGTGTCATGCCGCCTCACTCACCCACACAGGCGAGGCCTTGCTTCCTGATGTCGTTCAGCCTGCCCTCGCCAATGCCCCTCACCCTCGTCAACTGGTCGACGGAGTTGAAGGGCCTCAATTCAAGGATCTGCTGGGCGAAGTCCGGCCCCACATGATTGATCTCCTGCAAACGCTCGGCATCCGCAGTGTTGATGTCGATGCAGCTTGGAACTGCGGCAAGCCCTTCAGTTGGTTCTGGCAGAACTCGTTTCAGAAGCATGTTAGGGTAGCGGATGCCTTGCCCCCACTGCTCCCATGACCAGACGACGGAACTGAACAAGCCCACCAAGCTCGGCTACAAACGCTATCACTGTGCC
>NZ_JBYCCV010000150.1:0-6531 GCF_057473825.1 Aliterella sp. E5.1 | reverse complement strand
CACACTGCAAGATAATTTCGGACTGGTAATGCCGCCATTTGAATGGAGCTTTAGGATTCATTAGAGGCAGGCAGAATTATTTTCTCTAGCAGCATTATTTTAGCCTACCATTTTTTGCAACACAACCGGAATGAGCGTTGATGAGTATGTATGCGATAGGTTAAATGAATCATCTCAAGAAGAGTTATTTAGTCACTACGCTGCCGAACAAATTGATTCCCTAGCACTCTCGATTTACAACCATGAGTTTGAGAATAAAGCAACCTTAATAGGACATGACACAGGGATTGGGAAAACTAGAATCCTTTGCGGTTTAGCAAGGTATGCACAGCAGCAAGGCATGACCCCAGTAATTGTTACAGCCGACTCTGTACTATATGCGGACATTTTAGCAAGGGATGCTGTAGATACAGGGAACAGCTTTAATCCATTAATTACCAACAATGACTTTCATCTAACGCTGCGTTCGGCTGATGGCAGGAAAATAGGAGAAATCAATACACCTGAAAATCAGGGAGATAAAGTTAGGCAGTGCGCTCAATCTGGCAACATTGGCGAACATGACTGCGTTTTTACGACCTACGGACAGCTAACAGGTGCGCCTAGCTTGGGACGGCGGGAACTATTAGATGTGATCGCACCATCCAGCTTTTTAATCCTCGACGAGAGCCACAAAGCCGGAGGAGCCGCCGCCGAGACACGCCCAGAGCGCAAAAATGCACCAGTTGTCCCTTCCTGTAGCGATTTCTTTCAGCAGCTAGTTACTCGTACAAAAGGCTTTGTAGCATCTTCTGCCACAGCAATCAAAGATCCAATTATTGCGGCTAGACTATTCTACGAAACAACCGACCTAAAACTCGCTGCCCCAACTCAAAATAGTTTTACCGACCATCTCAAAGCAGGCGGCGTACCATTACAACAGATGGTGTTCTCCATGTGGGCGGAGTCAGGTGGCTGCATTCGCTGCGAGAAGTCCTACGAAGGTGTAGAGTTCGGAGTCAGTAAAGTTCCAGTAAGCTTACAGACGGCGGAGAATAACTCAAAAATACTCAACCTAATTTGGCAGTTCGACCGTGCTAAAGAAACAGCAGTAAAAGAAATCCGCGCCCAGTATGCCGACGCGGGGGAGGCAGCACGAAATGGCAACCCAGCCATTGGGGAAGCTGGAGCATCTAGTACAATTTTTACAAGTGTCCTGCATAACTTAACGGCAGTCACTTCACTAGGATTAAAAGCCGAAGAAACCGCAAACGCAGCCATCGCGGATATTGAGCAGGGGCGCAAACCAATTCTCATGCTGTTCAACACGATGGAATCGACAATAAAAGAGTTTGTCGATACCCACAATGAACTCGCCGACAGACATAATGCGGAATTTCCTGACAGTCCCATCAAACGAATTGAGGTTGGTGACAATATTACTATTGATGCGGGACAACTATTTACACGCTACTTGGAAAAGTCGCGCACGATTAAAATTACTGAACCATACCTAAATGAGCTAACGGGAAAAAATGAAACTCGCGCTCACCGATTAACCGATGGTGAATTGGGGGAAGCAGGGGTTGCGACTTTCAACCGCGCCGAAGCTGCGATCACCGAAACTGATTGGAGCCAATTGCCAATCTCACCAATTGACTACATTAAGCAAAAAATTGAGGATGCGGGGCATTCCGTTGGCGAGATTACTGGGCGCTCTCACATATTGAAGTACGAATCAGCCAACGATTTAGCGGCAGGAGTTGTGACCTACAGCACTCGTCGTAGCGGTACGGCTCAGAAAAAGGGGGTAATGGACGATTTTCAAAATGGTCGCCTCGATGCGATTATTACTAATTCCACCACTGGCTACTCCCTTCATGCGGCGCGGACAGCAGCAGACCAACGTCAGAGGGTAATGTATCTCGTCCAGCCTCACCTGGATGTAAATCAAGTCGAGCAATCCATTGGCAGATCGCACCGGAGCGGACAATTAGATCCCGCTAAACACGCACCAGACCGATTAGACGAAAACGGGCAGCCAGTATGGGGACAATACCCTGGTACTTTTGGCTTACCTGCTTTTAAGCTGGTAGTTGGGCAAGATTTACCGACTGAAGAAAGAGCCGTGGCAATTCTCATGAAAAAGATGAGCTACTTGAAAGCAAATACTACAGGTAATAAGTCTTCCAGCTTTGGGCTAAAAGAAATACCCGATTTCATCAACGATTACGGTAATGAAGTAGCCCAAAACTTGATGGAGGGAAATCCCCAGCTTCATGCTGATCTAGATCACCCCCTCGGACATGGGGAAGAACTTACCAATCCTAAAGCAATTCAAATAGTTACGGGTCGGGCGGTGATGCTTGTCAGCAACGAGCCGCCTACGGTAGAGAACCCTTATCCTTCTCTAGAACGGCAAGCATGGCTGTATGACACGCTAACTTCGGATTACAAGGAGTTTTTAGCCCAAAAGGTTGCCTTGGGGGAGAACGAATTAGAAGCGCAAAAACTAGATTTGCAAGCAGAGCCAAAAGCAAGACTCGTTCTCAGTACCGGAGATCCGCAGGTAGACAGTCCTTTTACAAAACCTGCTTATTTAGTAGAGGTGCAGGCAAAAACAGGCGCTAAACCTAATACCACGCTCCAAGTTGTTAATGCCGTGCGCCAAGAATTAGGATTTGAGCCAACGGCTGATTCTAGTGACCATGCTTTATTCGACGTTAGGGAAACTGGAGAACAAGTTGCCCAAGAAACAGTAGAGCAATTACGCACGTCAACCGGGGAGTTTTTACAATCTACTGTTGGCGTAAAAGAAGCAGAAATTGCGATTGCCACTGGAAAAGTAGAAAAATATCAACAGAAGTTCGACGCGGGAATGGAACAATGCGAGTCTTTGCAGCAGCAACAGGCAGCCGCCGTAAGTAGTGGTAATACTGAACTATTTGAAAAACTTCAGGCTCAACTAGGACAGCAACAACCAAAAATCGACAAGCTTAAAAGCCAGTTGAGTAAAGCCAAGCTAGACGTAAATGGCAAGCAGTTTCAACTGAGTAAAGAGCAGAGAAATATCAATGCCACTCTAGAAGAAGTTTGCGCTTTAATTAAGCAGTTTCCCGTTGGTCAGCCTGTAAGACTGATGGACAACGAGACTAAGAATTATCTTCACGGTGTAGTAGTGGGGGTAGAGCAAAAAAGTAAGGCAAATAATCCCACTGCTCCTGGTAACTGGAAACTGAAGCTATTAGTAGTAGATGGAGTTCGTTCTCTTTCAGTAAAATTCGATAGCCTCACCAAGAATAAGCAGTCTCTTGAACCCGCCCGGATGGCGAATAGTTTCACAAATGTTAAAGAACAAACCTCTGTTTACGAGTTATTCGACCAACGCCAAAGTGAAGCCAAAGAAAAGCGTTACCTAGTAAGCGGACAAGTATTGGCTACAGAACTAAAAGGTAAATTTGCTCAAGTTAGTGATGACAAGGGGCAAATCCACCCTGTTTACTTGCTCAGGCGTGGGTTTGACCCTGCCATTGACATGAACCTTGATCCGGTGATGTTGGCTAACCCCGCACAAGTTAAGCAGTTTTTTGAGCGGACTCAAAGAGCGGGAGTAATAAAAACCGCCGATGAAAACTTAACTGTGATTGTCGATCTTAAACGCACAAACGAAGGCGGCATTGTGATTAAAACGCCCAAAGCTACGGCTCAAGGAGGCATATATTTTAAAAATGAGGGTTTGCTGCAACTTACTGGGGATTTTGTTTCTAAAACTGAATCGGTACGCCAAGGGAACAACACCAAATCTGAGAGTATCATGACAGTCAGTGTCAGTGCCGATAAAACCGATGAAGTATTGGGCTACCTTTGCGCTAAATGGGGATTAGGTGCGGACAGCTATAAAGATGTGGCAAGAGAGATGCTGGGGCAAGTATTACCGTCCTGGGAGAAGTGCAATGAGATTAATCCCGAAGCACCTCGTATAACTATTACTCATTCTCCCCAAAATGCCAGAATTGATAGCTTGCCTTCTCAAGGTGTTGCCCAAGAAGTAGAGCCTTTAGAGAATAATACTCAAAGCGATCGCCTTTCTACTGCTTCTAAGGCAATTACTGCTGAGACTGATTCCACGATAGCGACGAGCGCACCTGAAGAAGTAGGCAACAATCAAGCTGTACAAATAGTCCCAGCAAATAATCAAAATGGGGCGGCGGAGAAAAATATTGCCAAACTCCTACACGAAGCAGGATTAGCCGCCGAAATTCTTACAGGTGAGGATTTTTACCTTAAAGTTGAGAACAAACCGTTTACTCCCTTAGTCATTGAGCGGCACGGGCAACAATTGTACGCAACTCACTATCTCGAAGATAGGTACGGCGACTTATTTATGGATGCAGAAATGGTTTTTCGCATTTCCTCTCAGGGTCAGTTGACGTTAACTGAGACTGCTACACAAAATCCTATTAATGGCGGCGAGTACCGTAGCCTAGAGCGAGGATTTGCCCAAACCTTTAGTAAAAACTTACTAGAACAAGGCTTTGCTGAACCTGCCCGTATCGCGTTTATTGAGAAACAACAGTCGCTATTGCAGCCAAACCAACAAGAAGCTGAAGCCTCAGATTCGGTAGTAGTGGAGGTTCCTGAATCATCACTGCCAGTAGTACCAGAAAAGGAAGTTGCAGCACCTATTATTAGCGATCGCCAAGAACCGCCGCAATTAAATCCTCTACCAATTGCTTCAGACTCCACTGCCACAACTAGACAGGCAAAGCGTAAGACTTCTACTACCAAATCAACGCCAGGACAAGAGCCACAAGGAATCCAATTAAGCTTATTTGACGTTGGATTAAGCTCGAACGCTTCTGCTACAAAAAGCGAACCTCAAAGCCCTGTTGAAGTGAAGACTGCCATAAAGGAAAACAAAACTGAAGTAAAAAGTATAAAAGCTTCAGGCGATCTCACCTCATCAAATCTGCCTCCTACCTCTACTGATACTGCGGAAAGCTTAGTAGACCCGATGCAGATTTTTCAACAGGTTGTAGATCGAGTGGATAAGCTTACGGGAGAGAAATTTGCTTCCATACAGTCGGAAAGTCCATCTCTGGTGACATTGCGAGATTGGTACAGAGCCGCGCGAGAACTCAATAAATCCTCAAAATATCTAGAGCGGATCTCAGAGATTGGGACTAATTTTAAGCAGGGTGAACCTTTAACAGATAAGGTAGTCGCAACAATGCAGTCAGACTTACAGGCTCAGTTCAAAAAGCTGGCAGTAGAGGAGCAAATTAACCAGCTTCCCGATAATGAGTTTGTTCTCCTCCACCAAGCTGTCGATAATTATTTTAAAGCCGCGCCCACCAAACCGCCTAAAGAAGCTGAGATACAAGCTCTCCACAACGAGGTTGGTCAGTTAGTAAATCAAATTAATATTCTGGGCAGACAACAATCCGATGCTTTGGCAATGGTGGAAGCAATGCAGAACAATCCCCTGCGAAACTGGAATGGGAAGTACGATGCAGCCGTTGCTGGGCTTGAACAAACAGCGAGTAAGCTAGAAAATGCGATCGCCCACAAGCAAGGCAAAGAGAATCAGTTGGGGCAGTGGAACAAGCAATTCTCAGCTTATCAGACCTGGTACAAAAACCCCCAAACGGTTGAAATGCGTTCTTTTGCCCAAGGATTTAATTCGTCGCAAGCAATGGAACGCTTGGCAAGCATCGAGCGCAAATCACCACGAAGACAGGGGCAGTTAACAGGAGGACAACCGAGGAGCGATCGCGGACCGGGGTTATCAGCGTGAACCAGGCGGGGCAGGAACAATCAGTAACTCACCTTCTGCAATCTTAGCTAGTAATCCAGCAATCCAAGGCTTGTCAGCATACTTGCACCCATACTGAAGTGCTATTTTCTCTAAGGTGGCTTGTGTTTCCTCAGACATTCTCATCGCTACAGTGTGGTTGTTTAACTTAGGGCGTTTCCCTCGTCCAAGTGCTAACTGCTCAGTTTTTGGATGTGGATTAGGCATTGCTAAATAAAAAGATTTATGACTAACATAATAACACTTGTGCATATAAACTTGCAATACTGTTGATTGTATGCAAAACATATGTTATTATTAGGATATAAATAAGGGGATATCTCCACACGCCCCAGGTAAAGAAATGCTCTTAAGAATTAAAGTTTCTCGGCTCGACTTCCAAGCTGCCTGCTCTAATGGTTGGGTTGATGGTCAGTGGCAAGGTAAAAAAGGAATGTATGTTTACTCTGAGTTAGGACTAGAGCAGGACTATATATCTGGTGTTAACGACGATCCAAAAACAAGTTACAGAATTTTTCAAAACTGTGCGGTATTTATTGCTAAGAGTCAAGAACAATTGGAAAGTGAAGAATACGAGGTAGTGCGTCAAATAAACGTGGGATTGGTAGAGTAGAGGGGATCTCTCATCTGCAACTCGTCCATGCAATGCCCTTTGTGTGATCATTCTAAAGCCCATAAACACGGCAAGATGCCCAACGGACATCAACGCTATCTCTGTCCTGTTTGCCAACAGACGT
>NZ_JBYCCV010000149.1:0-6577 GCF_057473825.1 Aliterella sp. E5.1 | reverse complement strand
TTTCTGCTTGTCTGCGCTCAGTGATATCAGTGTGCGACCCCACCCACTCACGGATGCTACCATCAGCGTTGAGAACTGGTGTACCACGAACAGAAAAATACCTGTACTCTCCATCGTGGCGACGCAAACGGTGTTCCATTTCACATAAGCTTTTAGTTGACACAGCCCTATTCCAGTAAGCTAGGGTATGATTTACGTCGTCCGGATGTATAACTTCAGACCAGCCAAAATTTTGATATTCCTCATACCTCTGACCAGTGAAGGAACTCCAGCTAGTCTGCTCTCCGCTCATTCTACCGTCAGCGCTGTTAGTCCAATTAATTTGTGTAGTTGCAAGTATCAGAGAACGATACCGTTCTTCACTGCTCCGCAGCACATCCTCGCGCTGTTGTAGTTGAGTTTGCAACTGCACCGTCTTAATCGTCGCATCCAACGCCCGCTTCAGACCCTCCGGCGTGATTTGTCCCTTAACCAGATAATCTTGTGCGCCCGCCTTAATCGCTTGGACGGCGATCTTTTCGCTTCCGACTCCCGTTACCATTACGATCGGCAGAGGCGTTTGCGACTCCTGAGTTTGCAAGGCGGCAAGAAATTCTAGCCCGTCTAGGTCAGGCAGTCGATAATCAAGCAACACTGCATCTGGCTCGTGCTGTCGCCAGAGATTCAATCCTTCTTCGCCCATGCTTGCCTCTACAATCGTGTAAGCATAGTCGTGATCGCGCATCAAATATCGTCGATACATCTCGCGGTCTTCTGGGCTATCCTCCACAATCAAGATAGTGCGACAAAATTGAGTGTTCATTAGCGCTTTTTTATCGCATTGATAGGGAGAACTGTAGTATCAAACCAGTAGTCTATTAAAATTTCAATACTATGCTTTAATCGATTAAAATCCATCGGCTTTACAATATAGCTGTTAACACTCTGTCTATAACAGGCTTCAATATCCTTGGGGTTGTTAGAAGTCGTAAAGATAACGACCGGAACTATCTTTAGAGTCTCATCTTGTTTAATTTTTCGCAATACTTCTCGTCCGTCTGTTCCGGGTAAGTTGAGATCGAGCAAAATTAGTCCTGGACGCGGGGCGTTTTGGGGATCAGCGTAGCGACCTGTGTGATACAGAAATGCCAGCGCGTCGTCGCCATCTACGCAGCGATAAATTGGGATCATAAACGGCGATCGACGAACATAGCGTTGGAAGGCTTCAAAGTCTTCATTGCTATCTTCAACAATCAATAAAAGTGGGGGTTTCTCGATCGCGGTCACAGATGCTTCACTCATGATTGCCCTGCTGCCAGCGTGAAGTAAAACGTGCTGCCTTCACTGAGGGTTGATTCCACCCAAATTTTTCCACCATGTCGCTCGACGATCTTTTGCACAATTGTCAGACCTGCCCCCGTCCCGCCGCCATACTGGTCTTGCGTATGCAGCCGCTTGAAAATTTGAAACACCCGCTTCAAATGCTGAGGCGGAATGCCAATGCCGTTATCGCGGACATAAAAGGTGTAGAATAACGGGTTTTCAGGATCGCCCTTGCCTGATTGAGTGAAGCCGATTTCCACCCATTTCTCAGATTTGTCGTTGTACTTGATGGCATTGGTAAGCAGGTTGGTGAATAACTCACTGACTTGGGTGCGATCGCAGGAAATCGTCGGCAATGGATTAGGCAACCGAAACTCGATCGAGCTTTGGGGCTGGCTGATTCTCAAAGTGTCGATCGCTTGTCGCACTACTTCATTCAGGTTGGCGGGTTGGCGATCGAGTTCGGCGCGTCCCAGTCGAGAATAGTGCAGCAGTGAATTAATCAGATCTTCCATCCGCTGAGTCAGCCGCACGACGGTATTCAGTTTGGCAACTCCATCAGCATCCAACACTTCTGCATAATCCTCCATCAAGAAATTGGAGTAATTATGAATCCCTCGCAGTGGCTCCTTGAGATCATGAGATGCAATGTAGGCAAAAGAATCGAGTTCGGTGTTGCTGCGCTCTAGCTCCAGGTTGATTTTTGCCAAATCGTCCGCCTGTTTGAAAATCACGCCCACAATCAGGCTTCGCAGTTCGGTGACAATTTCGATCTCATAGGGCTTCCAGGGCAATGAGCAACCCTGCACCGCTTCTTGCCATTTTTCAAATGATTTGCGAGGCGATAGCCGTCTTTCTCCGTTGTCGGTTACTTCTACAGGTTTGTTAGGATTGCCGCCCCAATTCACTATTTGAATCACCTCCGGGCGAAACCAGAAAATGTAATTTTGGTGGAACTGAGAGAGCTCTAACGCTAACACGCCACTGGCAACTGCCTTAAAAGATTCTGCGGCTGGGTAAAGCTGAGAGAGCGATCGCGTCTGAAACAGGTTGTTCTGAATCTGGGTTTTGATCCAATCTCGCAGAGCAGGAATTTCAGCTTCTGGTGGTGTTTGACCGATGCAAGTGATCTGATCTGCCCCACAGATTGCCGCTCCTGACGCGCTGACGAGATCAAGCAAATTTGAATTCAGTTGTCTTAAGCCCTCTAAAAAGGACTCTGATTGAGACAACGATTCGACTAGCTTGCTTTGTAACGACTTTAACGTCATTTTGTAGTCTAAGTCTTCATGATCTTCCTTGTTAGACAGTTCTACCGACATCAGCTGCCCCACAAACTCACAAATGGTTCGCACACTATAAGGCACATAGCGAGGATTTGAATGATGACAGGCAATCAGCCCCCACAATTTTTGATCTTGGATCAGAGAAATTGACATTGAGGCCCCAACTCCCATGTTGCTAAGGTATTCCAAGTGCAGGGGAGAAACACTCCGCAGCACAGATAAACTCAAATCTGTGGGGCGATCTTCCACTGGATTGTTCGCCGGGACTAACGCCGCAGGCTGATAGGTAGAGTCAGGAATCAGCCGCAGCCAGTTGAGGATGTAAAGCTGCTGTGCTTGCTTAGGAATGTCAGTTGAAGGGTAGTTTAAGCCCAGATAAGGAGTCAGATCGTCTGCCAGATCTTCTGCGATCACTCGTCCGGCTCCTTCTGCGTCAAACTGGTAGACCATGACGCGATCAAACCCGGTAACTTTTCGCACTTCTTTGACTATCGCCTCAGACATCTCTAGCAACGTAGGAGCCTTTTGAATCTTAGTAATTGTGCCTTTAACACGCCGGTAAAACTCAAAAAAATCCGCCTTCTGGCTATTCTGTTTGGGTTCTAGTTCCAAAACAATTAGAACATTCTGGCGATGCACAATTCCATCAAACCGTAACAATTTGCCTTCACGTTTGATGAAGATATCCAACGGATTCACATGCTCAAATTCTTCGTTTAAGCATTGCTGGATGCTAGCAATCTGCTTGGGAGCGAGTAAGGTTAATAACGGTTTGCCTAATAGGTCTTGAGGAGGATGACCGATTAACTTAAGTGTGTTGCTGCTGACCTGGATGATCGTCAAGTCCGGCTCTTGCAGCACCAATAGCGCGCCGTGGGGCTGAATTAGCCCTGGAATGTGAATCGGTTCTCGATCGCAATTAGTCAAATCAACAGCTTGATGGGTCATGAATGATTATACGTACGAGACAAAAGTTCAAAAGCCGGGAATAAAAAGATAGTAGGCAAGTGCAATTAGCAAGTCCCCTACAATATGTAGACTCACTAGGTAGGGATTCCAGAGGTAGCAGTGACCGTGAGAAACAAATTGTCCTGAATCAAATAAGTTTTCTATAAGTTTCATTATCAATTATCGCTCTTTTTATATTTGAGGTAAATCTTTACTCTAAAAAGCCATACTCATATCAATAGGACTTACACAATTAGTTACTTATAATCGAATACTCCCAAAATAGACGCAAGATAGAGGTAAATAAAGCGCATAACAAACGATTCTCCAAATCTGTTCTAGTTTTTGCAAAAATGGCAATCAAATAATCACAATTGGTTAATTTTACTATCAAGTAACTGTTGTAAATAAAGCTTCAGTGAAAATACTTAAGCTCTAAAGTGTTTACTTTAATAAAGTCCGTAGTTATACGGTGGTAAACTAAAGATAAATAAATAAACAGTAGTATCTCACCTTTACAGTAAGTAACTAGACCTCTTGCATAAATAGGAAAAAGATGGCACAAGTAGGTTATGAGGAGGAACGCTATAACTTACAAACAGTTAAAAACCTTAAGACCGAGGAATTTAAACGCTTTTGTGGAGTCCATCTTGAAACTTTTACGCGGATGGTCAAGGAGCTAGAACCGGATCTGGAGCGTACAGGAAAAAGAGGAAGTTAGCCCTCACATCTTGCCCCAAGTTACATTAATGTCTATTCCATGATGCTTGGCTAAAGGTTGTAAGCGTTGAATCTCTGCAAGCATGGGTAATAACGCCATCAGTGGCAGCAAGAGTTCAAGCGCTTTTTGTGCAGCCTCGCCCCAATCAGGTAAGGAGTTGGTAGGAGCATGAAGGTAGACCCAATGGGCTAGCAAATAAGCGGTCAAGGATAAAACTAACCATCTATACACTCCCAGTAAGGTTTGTTGACCAAAGCGATGAAGACCAAATCGGTGCTTTGCTGTTTTGAAAAATCCTTCAATGGCCCAACGGCGACGGCCCCACCAAGTCATAGTGTTGCCCTTAAGAACTTTGGTGCAGAGGATATAGCGTTTTTCAAGTTTGCCATCTGAACGCTTGAGGTAGTACCAGGATAAACACACTCGGAATTTTAACCCACGCAGTCGCACTTGCTGACCTCTTTTGTGCAAATGTCTTATGCTGCGACCATCAGCAAGCTTGCGGACACTACAAACACCAATAAGAGCATGGTATTTGAGTTGACGGATTTTGGTGACAAATTCATTATTGCCGAAAGCAGTGTCAGCTAGAACTAAAACTTTAAAGTGTTGAGTCAAACTTATTGGCAGTCGTCTCACAAGGCGTAATCCTAGCTGAGTGGGAGTAGGAGTATTTTTGCCACGGTAGACTTGAAAGCTCCAAGGTACTCGCCATTGTCCCACGACCATGTAGAGCATAACAATATGAAGACCTCGTTTACCGTTGTAAACTCGGACTAAGTGTTTAAACTCTCGAAATTTTCCGGTTTTCTCCAGTGTTGTCAGGTCGAGTATCACCTGTAGTGTCGGTCTACGCCCTACTCGCGGCTGGGATAGAATTTGTTGAAGTGCGGTTTCCTGTACTAATCTGATTACCTGCCGGGTTGACCATTGGTACTCATTGAGAAACCGACTTAAAGCACTGGCAGATTTTGTTTTACAATGTTCGGGCAAAGGAACGCCTTGCCCTTCTAGAAATAAACCTAGTAGTGCTTGCAAACTATCTTGTTGGTAAGCACTGGGCATCAGAGCTTGTAGTCCTGAAATTAAGGCTTGGGCTTGAGATAAAATGGCAGACATGAATAAGCAGCGCGTAAACTTTTACTTATACCTTTTTCTCAGCAAGTAAGCTTTTCATAAATTGTTGATTCGAGTTTACCCAACTGCTGAAGATTAAATAAAAGACCTATTGTTCTCCTCAGCAAATTTTCAGACCAATCAAAGCGATAGCGACCAAGAATATTGATATGCTCATATCCCAAAGGCTACAAGGGCACAATATCTTCAGTGACCATCACTAACTATTTATGCCAAAGATGATTCAATGCTGCATCCAGATAATAAGTATTCCCTAAGAGACTAGCTTCAGCTTGTGACAACCCTCTATCCGATAGCTGGCTCCCCTACGCCCTATTCATGCAAGAGGTCTATTGTTATTGTTAAGTATGGGCTTGTACTCTCGTCAAATTCACTGTTACATCTAGGGCGTAACTGCTTGAGCCGATTAATCAGCCGTTCAATGCGGTTGATTAATCGGCACAGTCTACGATTGAAGCGGGGTTTAAATTTAACATTCTTGCTCTTGGGGATGACTGGTTTGCTGACGACGCAAAGTACGGCGAATTACCTGTGCATCACAACCTTTATAGAACCCATTTGATATCTATGTCTGTAGCTGCAACCCTTATGCCCATCTAGGTTTCAAATATTTTGCTGTCATTGTTTCCTAGTTTCGCGCCCTGTGTCCACTGGGTTGCTGAAAATAGCTTTACTGTCCACCTTGTATTCCAAGAAAAGATCCCAAATGGGTTCTATAACCCATTAAGTACCGAGGACGCTGCTTCAGTTGAATAGACTTCTTGCATGAATCCCATTTTGGTAGGAGTTTCTAATAGTTTGAACTGCCTAATTTACTATTCACGCAGGAGGTCTAATTTAGCAATCTAATTGTCTCTCAACAGTGTAGTATATTACCGAATAATCAACAACATTACACCCCGATCAGTGATAGAGGTGCTTCTTCTTCTGCCGTCCGCTGCCACTCTTGATCAAAATATTCTTACTACGTTGCAGATCTGCTAACTGGGCTAACCGATCTAAAGTAGTTACTTGCTGCAACTGCTGATATTCTGATTGCTGAATGGCGATCGCCGCATGGGTAGCCAATTGATTAAGTAAGCTGATCTCAAGCGGTTGCCAGTACCTCGCTCCACTACACTGATGAACAATTAGTAGTCCCCACAGTTCTTGCTTCTGAAGAATGGGAACCACCAATTTTGAC
>NZ_JBYCCV010000148.1:0-6935 GCF_057473825.1 Aliterella sp. E5.1 | reverse complement strand
CTGCTCAATGGTCAGTCTTTGTTTCTCGGTCGTTTGTTTCCTTTATCCTTTAATCGTTTCAGCGATTTATCTTTTTCTGATTCTTCCTAATTGTAAAAAACCTACCCTTGTAAGGTATCCTTACCCCGGTAAACACGAAAGCTCCACGGTACTCGCCATTGCCCCAGTACCAAATAGAGCATCACAATGTGTAATCCGCGCTTGCCGTTGTAAACACGAATTAAGTGCTTGAACGCTTTAAACTTTCCTACCTTCACGGGGTGTGGTTAGATCCGTAATGACTTGTAGCGTTGGTCTACGACCCAGTTCTCGCTGCGACAAAATTTGCTGAATCGCGGCAGAGTGCACTGCCTTAATTACGGCACGAGTGAACCATTGGTATTCGTTGAGAAACCGACTTAATGCACTTGCAGATTTACACTGGCAGTATTCTGGCAAGGGTGAGCCCGTTGCTTCTAAAAACAAACCTAATAGCGCTTGCAGACTATTTTGTTGATAGCACGTCGGCATCAAATTGATTATTTTAGAAACTAGGGCTTGGGCTTGGGGCAGGATAGCGGACATGAACAGGCAGGTATCTAAAGTTTACTTCTACCTTTTTTCCACTAACTCAAGCTTGGTGCAAAATGTCAGTTTAACTTATTATCTCCAGAATGATTATCGCAAAGCTTTGGAAAATTATACGCAAGCATTAGAACTCAGACGGGCTTTAGGCGATCGCTATGGTGAAGCAATTATGCTTAACTCTATTGCTGGGGTTTACTCAAGTTTGGGCGAGAAGCAAAAAGCTATTGAGTATTACAACCAATCTTTGACGCTATTTAGAGCCGAAAAAAAATCGCCGGAAATAGCATCAACGTTGATTAGCTTAGGGGGAGTTTATGCTTCTTTGGGCGATACAGCTTACAACAAGCGGCGGGCAACCGTTTGGTAGAAGCGGAAATTCTCAATCAACTAAGCTTTGCTTACGATGAAACTGGGGAAAAGCAAAAGACCCTGGAAGTTTTAAATAAAGCTTTGAACTTGCAACGAGCCGCAGGCGATCGCGCACGCGAAGCTTTTACTTTGGGGAATATTGCCGGAATTTATAGTTCTATGGGGGATTATCAACAAGCTCTCGATGTTTATAACATGGCTTTAACTTTGCAAAGAGCCGTCAAAGATCGCCCCGGTGAAGCGGTAGCGCTCAATGATATTGCCCAAGTTTATAGCTCTTTAGGAGACTATCAGTAAAGTATAGATTCCCACAACTCGGCGTTAGCAATCTTTCGCTCCATTGGCGATCGCGTCTAGGAAGGGCAAACTCTAGATAATATTGCCAGCGTCTACCGTTTGTTAAAAGATGATCGCAAAGCCTTAGACTACTACAATCAAGCCCTAGCTGTAAGACGAGCTTCTGGCGACAAGTTTCGAGAAATTGCTACCCTCACTGGTGTAATTAGAGCTTACGAATCATTGAAAGATTATCCCAAAGCTTTAGAAGCCGTTAATACGGCTCTAACTATTGCTCGCGCCCAAAAAAGTCCTTTCGCTGAAGCTTTAGCTTTAACGGGGAGAGTGTACTTAGCTTCTGGAAACTACCAAAAAGCTCTAGATGCTTCAAATGCGGCATTAAAAACCTGGCAGCAATTGGGTATTCGAGCCGCCGCCGCCCCCACACTGGATAATCTTGGTAAAACCTACAATACTCAAGCTAATTATCCCAGTGCGATCGCCTCTTACAATAACGCTCTAGCCGTTTGGCAGAGTTTGGGCGACAAAACTGGAGAGGCAGAGAGTTTATACAATATTGCAATTAGCGAACGAGGGCGGGGCAACCTTCCCCAAGCTCAAGCACAAATTAAAGCTGCGATCGCGGTGGTTGAAACCTTGCGTACCAAAATTGCAAGTTCAGAGTTACGGGCTACTTATTTTGCTTCGGTACAGAAGTATTATGAGTTTTATACAGACTTATTGATGCAGTGGCATAAAAAAGAACCAAAAGCAGGATATGATGCCGAAGCGTTAGAAGTAAGCGATCGCGCCCGCGCCCGTAGTTTGTTAGAAATTCTCATCGAGGCTAACGCAGACATCCGTAAAGGCGTAGATCCGCAACTTTTAGCAAAAGAACGCGATTTACAAGCAAAGTTAGACCTAGCAGAAACACAGCAAGTTAAGGTACTTAGCACCGACTATACGCCAGCGCAAGCCGCCGTAGATAAACAAGTTGCCGATTTATTAAAACAACACCAAGATTTGCAAGCCCAAATTCGCACGACCAGCCCCCAGTATGCCGCCTTAACTCAGCCCCAGGCGCTAAAAATAGCTCAAATTCAAAAACTTTTAGAGCCTGATACAGTATTGCTAGAATACTCCCTAGGCGAAAAACGCAGCTATTTGTGGGCGGTAACGGCTAACTCTCTAACTAGCTACGAATTGCCACCCCAAGCAGAAATAGAAACTATCGCCAAGCAATATTATCAATTAGTTACCGATAAGCGTTTTGGTTTGAGGAAGCAAAATTTAGCCAAAGCAGCCGCTAATTTGAGCAATATTCTCCTAAAACCCGTAGCAGGACACATTGGTAAAAAACGCGGCGTTGCATAATAGAGATATGAATTGAGGAAAGTGGCGATGCTTTGTCCACAGTGCCAATCAACTCATAACCGTAAGAAGGGGTTCAAACGAGGTAAACAAAACAACATTTGTGTAAGTTGTGGGCGACAATTCATTGAAGGCAATCAGGCATCTAGAGGATACAGTGATGAAGTCAAACGAGAAGGCTTGAAGATGTAGGTGAACGGCATGGGCTTTCGTGGCATCGAACGAGTTAAAAGGGTGCATCATATCATGTCCACGTAATCGATTATGATAAAAGTGGAGAGTAAAAAGATGATTTATGCCGAAACGGATTGCAGTAGCCGAACATACAAATATTGCCCAACTAGAACAGGTTTATAAACAGGCCAGGGGTGGGGTAGAAAGCCGTAAGCTCGCCGGTGGAAGCTTCCACCCGGCAGACTTTACGTCAGTTTCAAATTATCTGGTTACTAGCCCAAGGAAAGAAAACTGAGGAAGTAGAACAAATAACGGGTTATAGCCGAACATGGATTTATGCTTTAGTCAAAAGATATAACGAGTTAGGCGTTGCAGGATTAGGAGACTTTCCCCACCAAAATAAAGGAGCCTCGCCGCTAATTGACGATTTACAGCAAGCACAGTTACGGCAAGTTCTACAAGGAAAAGCTCCCGACGGAGGACTATGGAACGGTCGTAAAGTTGCAGACTGGCTAACTACCTTAACCGGGCGACAAATCAGCCGACAGAGGGGATGGGAAATACTGCGCCAGATGTCTTTTCGACTTCGAGTACCAAGACCATCCCATACTCAAAGCGACGAACCGAACAACTTGCCTGGAAAAAAAACTAGCAACGGAAGTAAGCACACTTCAAACTACTTACCCCGAAGCGGAAATTCAATTGTGGTGCGAAGATGAACATCGTTTAGGATTGAAACCAATTTTACGCCGAGTTTATGTACCGGAGGGAACAACGCCCATAGCCAACGTTAATTGGCAATTTAAATGGTTATGGCTATATCCCTCTTTTATCACTTTCAGGAGAGTAAAATCTAGAACCTGCTTTAGCTCAGGATTTTGGCAAAATGACTACAAAGGAAGTCTGATGTGAGAAAATAAAGTTTAAAAGCTTTACATTACAAGCTTTTTCAAGTTTTAGTTTGTTTTTTCCTTACTCAGAGTGACAAAAGAGGGATATGATGTTCGTACATCCTAAGACTGGAGAAACTTATTGGTGGATTTTGCCCTACGTTAATACACAACTGTTTAATCAAGTTTTAGCAGACTTTGGGCGTGAATTTGAATTAGGTACTAAAAAACATATTCTTTTAGCCGTGGATCGAGCCGGGTGGCACATTAGTCGTGAAGTAAAAATTCCTCCAGGGCTGCATTTAACATTTTTGCCTCTCTATTCACTAGAATTACAACCCGCCGAAAGACTATGGGCTTTAGTTGATGAACCCATCACCAATCAATCTTTTGACACCTTAGATGACGAGCGAAGACGTTTTATTTTACCGATGCCAATCCTTACTAAAGCAGCAAGATTTAATTCAAGGATTAACTGGTTTTCATTGGTGGACTAAAATCGGAGTGTAACTATAAGTTATTTGCCGGACATGATATCACACAACGGTAATTTACTGGGTGAAGCAAGGAGGAGAAAACCTGCCCGATGCCTACCAGCCAGAGCCGATTCCCCAGGTTGGGGAACTTGAGGAATTAGAAACATTTGTCGGCGGGAAAAAAACCGTTTCTGAGCAGCAATAAAAGGGAGGAATCTTCCCCCCGGTTTTGCCTTCTCTGGACAGCAGTTGACCACTTGACGGCGAGGATCTGAGGCTGGGGATGGGGAGACCATAGTGCTAAAACCTGTGAACCGTTATGGGCAGTGGTTGCCACTTGGCAGTGCTACTTTTAGATCACTGATGGATAGTCAGTTGAGCCTGGATTCATTCCCGATGGAGACCAGATTGTTAGCAAGACCTACCGGAGGCTGGTGGAAGGAGAAAATAGGCGGCTACGACATTATCTTACCCGATGGCATCGAAAAACATGGTGTTATTCGCTCATCAGAGCAAATGCTGAGGCTCTCAATTCGATTGTTACTGCACTATCTCAAATTCTGGGCTGTTCCGATTCCAAACTGATTCCTACGCTCATTCAGCAACGCCAAAAACGCTTAGTAGTAGTCGGCGATGGAGCTTTACAATACGTACCATTTGCTGCCCTCCCCGCACCAAATAGTAACAATACCCCGTTATTAGTCGAGCATGAAATTGTTAGCTTGCCGTCAGCTTCTACTATTGATGTATTGCGGCGCGAACTTATGGGACGAAAACCTGCGCCCAAAACTGTAGCAATTCTAGCCGATCCAGTATTTACTAAAGATGACGAAAGGGTAAAAGCTGCAACCGCTACTTTGCCTGCTAACAAAAACGCTCCGTTGCAGAAATCCGCACTTCAATCTGGCGTAAGCTTTGCCCGTTTGCCTGGTAAAAGGCAAGAAGCCGAGCAAATTTTAGCCCTTGTACCAGCTAATAAGACTTCGCAAACCTTCGATTTTGCTGCCGATCGCGCGGCGGTTACTAGCCCAAACCTCAGTCAGTATAAGATTATTCATTTTGCTACTCATGGCATCCTTAATATAGCTCTACGGAATTACTTATGCAGGAATGCTGAATAAAGGGTTGAAGCCAGCCGCAGCATTGAGAGAGGCGCAAATAGAAGTGTGGAAACAAGATAAGTGGAAATCGCCTTATTATTGGGCAGCATTTGGCTTGCAAGGAGAGTGGAGATAAGTTGATTTAAAAATTCTACTTTTTTCCTGCAATCTGAGCAGGTTATTAAACTGCATCTAAACCGAGATTTTTAAATACTCCGCGCCTTTTGTCAAGCTACACTTGACAATAATGTAAAGTATCACTTGACAGCGAATAAGCAAAGCTATGAAAAACCGACTGAAGGAACTTCGACAACGGCATAAATGGTCGCAATCTGACCTAGCCAGAGAATTAGGAGTAAGTCGTCAGGCGGTCAATGGTTTTGAATCCGGCAAGTTTGACCCTAGCCTAGACATGGCTTTCAAAATTGCCAGTATGCTCAATGTCACAATCGAAGACGTTTTCATTTATGAGGCGAAAAATTCTATGCAAACACTAATTGAGCGAGTCAAAAATTACTTTGGATTCGAGTTTGGTTTCGAGCGGTTTACTAAGACAGCAATCAATGCAATCGAGTTTGCTCGAAACGAGGCAGTGCGATCTGCTGAAAGCAGCAGCGCTTCGCTATCGCAAGAATCGCAAGTTGAACCAGAACATCTACTTGCTGGCTTGTTAGCCGAGCCAACTTCAACCTCTGCGCGCTTACTGAGAGAAAATGGTGTAATACTGGTCATCGAAACCAACGAGCATTCTTTTGAATCCCGTGAGAATCCAAAACTTAGCCAAGAGAGTAAGTTTGTTATGGAGCTTGCATTACAAATCGTTCGACTTCAAGGCAAGAAATCGATTGGAACTGAGCATCTTTTGTGGGGTTTAATCCGACTGGCTGAAACAGGCAATTCTACTCTCAATGACCTGTTGCAACGTTACGAAATTAATCTTGAAGTTCTAAACAAGCAACTTGCAGAAACAGTTTAGTTAAGACCAAAAACTGTCCAAAAAAACCTACCAGATGTCCGGGATCTTGGTAGGATAAAGGACAACTTTATTTGAATGACACAAAAAACTGCTGAGGACAAGAATCAGCAATTGAAATATATTAATCCGCGATCGCCGAATTACTATCTAAAGTCCCACTAATAAGCTCTGCATAAGCTTCTTTCATCGGCAATTCCCTATCAATTTCAATTCGATGACGTTTAACTACAACAGCTTGCTGAGAAATTGGATTGTAGCCCTCTTTTTCATATTCTCCCCAGTACAAGTCAATTCCTCGCCCTTGCCACGTAGGTAAATCGTTAAAATTAATCCCATACTCAAATAACAAGTCATTTTTAAAAGCTACCGATTTACCCTCCAGCATAGATGTTGCTTGTCCGACGCTTTTACCTGCTTTGCGTAAAGTCCAATAACACCAACCATTCAAGGCACATCGCCCTGCATCTGCTTGTCGCCAACGGAAGTAATCTACTACTTTCGCCTTATTGACACCCAGCCAAACCCGACTATCAAAACTTACGGCGCTTTGACAAAGATGAGTAAATATAGAACTAGCAATTCCTGCGGAAATTGAAACAATTTTTTCTAATACCAATTCTGAATGAAGGTGCGCTAAATTAGCATAAGTGTAAGGGGAAAGGAAAAGTTATGAGTCGTCCGTTCCAAGTGGAGATATCTGAAAGCAAAGAAATGTTGGAGAAAGCACTCAAATATG
>NZ_JBYCCV010000147.1:0-7105 GCF_057473825.1 Aliterella sp. E5.1 | reverse complement strand
ACGTCTGTTGGCAAACAGGACAGAGATAGCGTTGATGTCCGTTGGGCATCTTGCCGTGTTTATGGGCTTTAGAATGATCACACAAAGGGCATTGCATGGACGAGTTGCAGATGAGAGATCCCCTCTACTCTACCAATCCCACGTTTATTTGACGCACTACCTTGTGTTTAGAAAGCTTGGAAGCTTTAGGAATCGTCACTAATCACATTGAGGAAAATCGCTGGTATTTAGCGGAGTTACAAAGAGCCAGCTAAACTACTACGCGATTACTTTTCCTATTCCACCCCAACTACTAACCTAGTTAGCTAAAGTGCGATCACACTTTTGTTTTTGATGTAATGCGATCGCATCTCAAATAAACTCAACTTTTCTAAACATATCATCAGGTTCAAGCAATTCCAAAATTAAAATTAGACCTTTGATTACTTCTCCAATAGACTTAGCACCTTGCGAACAATAAACAATGCCACAATGACTAATTCCAGCTTGGTGCATTCTTAAAAAATCTGTGTCTTGAATAAAAATAACCCTTTTTTGTGACAAAGCAAATTCTAGTTGTACTAAATCGGATACGCTCATTAGAGATTCTTCTGCTGTAGTAGTTACATCAATTCCTCTCCTGCGTAACCCTTTTGCTACAGCATTACTAACATTTTCGTCTAAGTGAAACCTAATTCTTTCTGCCATCTATAATCTTTAAGTTTTTGCTGCACAAGAGAAGGAGTTTTAATTTTTAACTCTCTAGCAAATGCTTCATCTGCTTCTATCTGTTCTCTAATTTCCTTCAGATGATCGTGATAATAAGCCAAAGCTGCATAGACATCCGATAAAGTAATACTGGGATATTGAGAAACAATTTCGTCTGGCGACATACCCATTTTTTCATGCCAAATTACAATATCTTGCACTTTAATTCTATGTCCAGCAAGATGAGGTTTGCCGCCACAAATATCCGCGCTTATTTCAATATGTTCGGCAATTACTGATAACTGAGACATTGCTTTAATTTTAAGTAAACAATTTTATTAACTATACGGGCTGAAATCTTCCTAGTTTTTGCCGCTCGTATTGCGTATATACAAAACAGTATAGTCATTATATTTAGCGATCGCACTCTCCACAATTACAATAATAAAGGCGATCGCCTTTGATATTTTGTTACAACTACTAGCCTAGTTAGCTAAGGTGCGATCGCAACCCTGCAACAACTTGAAGTAATATTAGAGTGATCGCACTCTCTACAAATACAACGATAAAAGACTTCACTAATACTCTCTTAACTCTCTGACATAAGAAAGCTTTTGCCCTAACTGATTGCGCAAGGTTTTGTCCGCCGTCCAAAATTGACAATTTGCTCCCATAGATTCCGTACAAGCTAAAAATGAGGCATCATACAAAGTTGGTAATTGATACTGTTGGGCTATTTCCCATGCTCTTGCTCTAATTTCTACGGTGTCAATATGTTCGATAGGTAATTGACAAAAATCATCGAAACACCCTCTTGCTTCTTCATCCGTAAGTAAACCAGCACGAAGCTTTTTACGAAGTACAGAACCAATCTCTGCCCAAGTAAAAGCTGGCGCAACCATCCTAACCGCATTTTCTACAGCTTCTAGTACAAGAGCTTCCGCTTGAATTTGTAATTGTTCAGGAACAAGGTACGCAATCATAAGCTAATGTGCATCCAAGTTGCATTAAACTGGCTCTGAAGCCCTTGCAGCAAAGCCTTCACTCAAGAAAAATGAATGACGATTAGCTTAACACTTGTATCTAAACACAAAGCTCTAATAATTCCGTAACTCGCCTACTCTAAGTTGGCGAATCAAATCTACAGAACTTGGTTGAGTACCTGTCTTTTGCTTGATTTTTTCACGTCTAGCAATAATTCGGCTATGTGCTGATAATCCCTTGCGGCGGCTTACTTCCCTTGTTAACGCTGCGATCGCCAAATCGTTCAATGACTCATTTCGTGCCTTATACAACTTCGCCTCAGTCAGTAATCCAGCAGGCAGCCAGACTGTCAAAGATTTCCTTTTTTCCATTAGCTGATGTCGTAATATGACACCATTAAATAGTATCAAACTTTAAATTAGACTAGCTCTAGTGCGATCGCATTGATTCCGTTTATTTGGTAATTCAACGAGGTTTTACGTGCAAGCAGATAGTAAAACACCTATGCACCGCCCCCTAATTGTGGCTGGAGTAATTCTAGGTTTAGGTTTAGGAGGATTTGTTGATGGCATTGTACTACACCAAATTTTGCAATGGCATCATATGTTAAGCAGCGTTAGACCGCCGACAACGATCGCCCAAATGAAGTTAAATATGGTGTGGGATGGTTTGTTTGATGCGGCTACATGGGTATTGACGGTATTGGGAATAGGTTTGCTATGGCAAGCTGTAAAGCGCGATGATGTACCGAAGTCGTCTAACGTACTTTTTGGCTCCATACTTATAGGTGCAGGTACTTTTGATGTAGTTGAAGGCATTATCGATCATCAAATTTTGGGCATTCATCACGTCAAACCAGGGACTAATGAATTAATTTGGGATATTGGTTTTATTGCCCTGGGGGGAATCTTGGTTATAGTTGGGTGGATGTTATTACAGGCGGGAAAGCAAGATAATAGCGCAATTTCCTAAATTCAACTTTCCTATATATTTATTCAATGCCTACAACTGAAGAATTTGCTAAAACTAGCTGGGGTTGGCAATTGTCGCTATTCCAACAACAACTAGGCGAATGGATAGAACTTCAACTTTCGCGCTTCAACTCTGCTTTTCCCGATATCCCTGCGCCCGATTGGTCGCTTGATGCCCCTTGGTTAGTAAATTTAATTAAGGCGCTAATTTGGTTAGTGGCGATCGCAATTACTCTTTGGCTACTATGGCAACTTTGGAAACTATTAGAACCATTAACCTACTCTTGGCGCGGACGAAAATCAACTAAGGTAGTAAATAACGCAAATTTACCTCAATTAGCAGTAAACCAATGGCTAGAGCAAAGTCAGGCTTATTTTGCTCAAGGTAATTATGCTGAAGCTTGTAGATGTTTATATCAAGCCACATTACAACATTTGCACGATCGCAAGATTATTACGCATCAATTTAGCCGTACTGACGGCGAATACTTGCAACTATTAAAAGGCATTCCCCCGTCTCCCGCTTATCAAACTTTGCTTGCAACTCACGAGCAATTATGTTTTGGTAATGAGGAGATTTTGCCAGAAAACTTCGAGCAGTGCAAACAAGCTTACGGGGAGATTTCTCAGCCATGAAACGTGCAAAGCGCTTTTGGTGGTTTGGTGGAATTGCGATCGCAGTTATTGCCTTACTAACTTTAATTGCTGCTCCCAATACTAGCTATATCACCAATGGCTCAACTTATAACCGCGCTCCTGATGGTTACGGCGCTTGGTATGCTTATATGCAAAAACAAGGCGTAAAAATAGAGCGTTGGCAAAAACCTGTAGAGGAAATAAAAGCAAATTCTGTAACTTTGCTGCGAGTTAACAACCAGCTAACACTACCAGAGCTAGATTTTGACGAAGAAAAATGGGTAAAACAAGGTAATACTTTAGTCATTTTAGGAGTAAGGGGAGCAGCTACCGCCGCAGAATTTAGCATGTTGCAAGCTTCTCCTGTGGGTGATGTCAAGATTGAAACTAGCAGACGATACAAGGGAAAAGAGCCAAACTTAGAATTAGGCGACTTGTTTGGGGCAATTATCTGGAGTAAAAAATTTGGCAAGGGACAAGTAATTTTTTCGACTACCCCTTATTTAGCGGCGAATGCGTATCAAGATTACCCTAATAACTTTAAATATTTAGCGCAGTTAGCCAGTAAAAATCCGCAGATATTTGTAGATGAATATAGCCACGGCTATAGAGATAAATCTATTACAGAAAGCCAAGGCGATCGCAATTGGCTGGAATATTTAGCAAAAACTCCACTAAAACCCCTATTACTACAAGTTGGAGTTTTATTATTAGTACTAATTTGGGCGCAAAATCGCCGCTTTGGTGCGCCTGCAAATTTAGAAACGCCAGCAATTGACAACAACATTGCTTACATTCAAGCCTTAGCGGGAGTGTTAGAAAAAGCTCAATGCAGCGAGTTTATTTTGAATGTTGTGGGGAAAGAAGAACAATTGCAACTCCAACAATCCCTAGGATTAGGGAAAATTCCCCTAGAACATCAAACTTTGGTAGATAATTGGGTGCAGCAGACTAAGCTTTCTCCTACTCAACTGCAACAATTACTCAGCCATCCGTCGCCACACCGTCTTAGCGATAAGCAATTGTTAGTGTGGCTGGATAAATGGCAAAAAATTCGCTCCTCGCACTTCATCTTAAACCCTTCCCCCTATGAGCGAAAACCACGCTACCTTAAATCGCCTTGGTGAATCTCTTAACCAAGTAGTTGTCGGGCAACCTGCCGTAGTACAACAACTCCTAATTGCGCTTTTAGCAGGCGGTCATGTCATTTTGGAGGGCGTACCCGGAACGGGGAAAACATTGCTTGTCAAGGTTCTCGCAACCCTCGTCCAGGCAGATTTTAAGCGCGTCCAACTCACGCCCGATATACTACCCGCAGACATTACCGGGACAAATATTTTAGACTTCAACAATCGCAGCTTTACCTTAAAAAAAGGACCAGTATTTACTCAAATACTTCTAGCTGATGAAATAAACCGTACTCCGCCCAAAACTCAAGCTGCACTATTGGAGGCGATGGAAGAACAGCAAGTAACTTTAGATGGTGAAACTCTACCTTTACCAGAATTATTTTGGGTAATTGCAACGCAAAACTCCTTGGAATTTGAAGGTACATACCCATTACCAGAAGCGCAATTAGATAGATTTTTATTCAAGCTAATCGTAGATTACCCAGACCAACATAGTGAAAAGCAAATGTTGCTCAATCGCCAAGCTGGGTTTGGGACAAGACGATTAGATATTGCTGGGATGAAAAGCGTTGCTACCGTAGAGCAAATAATTCAAGCGCGGGAAGCGGTTAAAGCAATTAAAGTATCGGAAAAAATAATAGATTATTTATTGGAATTAGTGAGAACCACGCGCCAGCATCCAGATTTAGCTTTAGGTGCATCTCCGCGCTCGGCGGTAGCATGGTTGCAGTCAAGTAAAGCTAGTGCTTGGCTATCGGGGAGAGATTATGTAACCCCCGACGATATCAAAGTAGTTGCACCGCCATTGTTGCGTCATCGGCTAATTTTGAAGCCTGAAGCCTTGTTAGACGGATTGATGATCGAGGCGGTAATAAGTTCAATGTTGAGTCAAGTAGCCGTACCTCGATAAAGTGTCTAAAAAATGATTCCCTCAAAACAAACCTATTTATTACTGCTACTGGGAATTGCGATCGCTTCTTTCTATCAATTTATCTAGAAGCTGTTTTCCCTGCTGCCTGTCTTTTGGGTTGAGATGATGTCTCAACTGTCTTAAAACAGATAAAAGTGCTGTTATTGCTTTCTATCACGATTTCTACCTAAATGTTGCTAGTGCGTCTTTAATAGGAGAATCATAAGGCTGATACTCTTGACTAGAAAAAGGGCGAAATGCTTTATCCCATTGGGCAGTTAAGTTACACAATAAGCGAAACTGTAATGGTGCTGGAGATTGGTTAACACGCTCTACACGCACCTCTACAGAATTAGGATTTTGGTGAAGAAGCTTAAATACTTCTTTATTCAAGTAGCGTGGACAATACCCTACTATGTAATGGTCATCTGTATTTAGAATCAATGCTTGAGAGTCGTGTATGTTTTGAAATTCATGAGCTAACCACAACTTTTCCTCTAGTTCAAAGCTGTTAATTCGCTCAATAGAACATTTTGGTAAGTGTCGCAACCCGTGTAAGAAAAAGTGAATGTGATACTTGCCATCTTCATCTGGCTCTGGAGAGGGAAATACAGTTAATGTATCTGTTTTTCGTTGCCCTGTACTACGGGCTAGAATAGCAAAAGGATCGTCTTCATGCTGAGAAATATTCAACCACTGTAAAAAGTCTGCATAATCTGGGCGAGAACGAGGCATCAACCGATTAGCAAGCACAGGAAATAAATGAGTTGAAGTATATACTCCCTTCAAGTACGGAAATGATAATAAAGGAGTAAATCCAAACTTTTCGGCTTCTATTACTCCTTGCGTATACACAAACTCATATTTTTCTCCGTCAAACGTTACACGACCAATAGGAAACCAGCAACGGCTTTGTGCATCTTGCCAAGCTAAAAATAGTGTTTTTGGTGTCTTCAAAATAGTTATTCCTTTAAGTTAAGTAGCCGACGTTGGTTATATTCAAGAATTTTCTGAGCGAAATCAATGGCAATGTGTGAGATTCTACTGCTGGGGATGCGATTGAAAATCTCTGATATTTTTGCTGTTGAAATACTCCCAAGGCTCTCTAGCCATACATTAGTAGCTTCAGGATTACGCTCGGCAATATAGGTAAAAACCTCATAAGTTCTCAGAGTCTTTGCATCTCCATTACTGCGGTAAAATGCAGAATAACAATTGTTAGCGTAGGCTTCTGCTGAGCATTTCTGTCTCTTTACGTCCGATAATTCGCGCCCAAGACTAGAAGCATGGTCGTAAGTTGGTGCTAGGTAGATTGTTTCTGTTGCAGGCATCATTTTTTTTCTAATGACTCCCCAGCAGTTTTCATGATGGCGATCGCCATTTCCTATCCATGCGTCCAATAACAGATAGCCTGCAAATACATCCACTGCTGTTTTAATGGTACTAGGTGCAGCCCAAGCTGGAGGTAATTTTATTGACTCGTTTCCTAAAGCTTCTAGCACTACATCAATTGTATGTTGCGATGCGCCGTAGGTGGCAGAGGTGTTGTAGTTCGGAACGATGGCAGCGAGAAGCTCATTGCCGTTGACAAGTGCCTCGCCTGCTTTTTCTTGCAAAAATTTTAGTGAAGCTATGCCGCGCTTTCCTTCCCAAGTCTCTGCTAATACTAAGTTGTGGTCAGAGGTAGTAGAGTATTAAATAAAGAAAACTTTGGCAAAGATAAATGTATAGGAGTCAAGTAACCCAAGCCTGTCCTCATCTAGACCTAGAGACAGTCAAGCAGAGAG
>NZ_JBYCCV010000146.1:0-7123 GCF_057473825.1 Aliterella sp. E5.1 | reverse complement strand
ATTAAGCTTATTAACACTTTTGTATGAGGTAATACCGTGGCTTAATCAGGGTTTGTCCTATGATATTTTGCATTGTCACTTTGGTTGGAATGGGTTAAAAGGCGTTGCCTTAAAAGATGTTGGTGCGCTCCAAGGAAAGCTAATTACAACATTCCACGGTGTAGATGTAAATACAATACCTCAACAGAGTGGTAAAGATTATTACCTACGGCTTTTTCAAAAAGGGGATTTATATACAGTTAATACAGATTTTACAAAAAAACAGACTATAGAACCCATTTGGGATCTTGAGAGAGGGGGTAAGATGAGAAATAAATGCCGTACTCTAGCAGCCTAAGCGACAAAGAGTGGAAGGTCATTGAACCACTGTTACCTGAGAAAAAGCAAACCAGACCACCAAAGTGGACAAAGCGACAAATCTTAGATGGCATCTTTTATCAACTTAAGAACGGGTGTAACTGGTGCGACCTACCGAAAGACTTGCCGCCTTACAAGGGCGGTATTCTGGCACTACAAGCAATGGCGAGATGCAGGAGTGTTCGAGCAGATTATGACGACCTTGCACAGTAAAGTCAGGGTTCAGGTCAAAAAAAACCAAGGTGGACAAAGCTACTAATCATCGACTCGCAAGCGGTGAAGAATACGTGCAATGCAGGTGTAGGGTCGAAAGGGTTTTGTCATTACAAGTGCATCAACGGTATTAAACGCCATCTAGCGGTTGATACCCTCGGTCTGCCATTTTTCACCCACTGCACGAAAGCCAGTGTGAGCGATGACAATGGCTTGATTGAACTGTTAAGCCAGAACTTAGACTATTTTCGTGCCCAGCCTCTGAACATCCCAAAGATTACGATTCTGCTTGACCACGGCTATCACCCAGACAAGATTACAGTCGCATTGCAAGCGCTTTATCCTCGGATTATGACCAAGATCCGGTTTCAACTAGCACCCAAGCCCACCCCAGCCGAAAAAGCCGCTCAAGGGAAAACGGGATTTGTCTCAGTTGCAACTCGATGGGTAATTGAACGCTCCAACGCTTGGATGGAGCGTTGCAAGAGCTTGGTCAAAAACTTTGAGCGCACGCTCGCTCATGCCACAGCGAAGCTCAATCTCTGTTTCATCAGGCTGATGCTCAAGCGGCTGGCTCATGAGTAGATCCCAAATGGGTTCTATAGAAATGCAGCAACGCTTAATGCAAGCAGAACAAATGGTAGAACAAGAACGCCAACGAGCCGAAGCTGAACGTCAACGAGCAGATAAAATGTCAGAATATTTGCGATCGCGCGGTATCGACCCCGATAACTTAGACTAATAACTTGTTGATATCGCCAAAAGCCCGATAGAAGCCTCGCCCAGATTCAATTACCTCATCTACAACATATTGCGCCCCTTGTTCCCGAATATTTTTAGGAAATTGGACATTGAAGTTGGGATTATAGCCAGGAGAAACAACACGGATTCTCAAATTACTTCCTTGTTTGAAGCACTCAACAATTACTTTCCCTGTCGTCTCGGAAGTAGTTTCTAAGGACTGGCGCTTGGTAAGCGGAAGACTTGTTGCTAACTATTTGACGGCGGGTTACAGCACGTTTAGAACGGACACCCATAACTGCTATTTCGTAGCCTTTGCGGAGTTTCTCGTTGATTTTCTTCGTTGCTTCAGCTTTAGCTTTTTCTGCTGTTGGGTAACTTTTGACCTGAACTTGTCCGCGATCGCCTATCCTACCATAGCGAATCGATACTTCTGTGCCATTAACAATCTCTTCATAAAATTTGTGACTGCCTTCTGTCTGCGGCAGTTCTAAGTAAGTCTTCTCCTCTGCCATAATCTATTCCTTGTTGACTGCTGCATCATTTATAGCAACCAAAATTGACTTATGGGGAATCAAAGATTTCGCTTTTTTACTCCTGTAATTACACATTAATTACAGGAGTAAAGGTTACAAAGTGCGATCGCATCTTCACTGCAAATTAAATAAAACTAAGCACACACTTGTTGCACCTTTGGCAGATTGCTGACTTTATCCCACCACGTGCGGATTTTAGGAGTTTGCGCTGTAATTGCCTCAAACTCTGGAGTTTTGCTGAGGTAAACGAAAATAGGAATTAAGTAAAAATCGGCAATTCCGATTTCACTTCCTAGCAGATACGGGTTGCAAACAGCTATCGATTCAATTGCCTTCAATGCTGTTTGTGCAGGTGCGATCGCATTTTTTACTTTGTCTTCGTCAGTTTGCCCGCCCTGGCTCGGTATAATTAGGCGCTGGATAACGATTGTTGTCACTGCTGGCGCATAGAGATAGTTGTCAATAATTGCCATAATTTGGCGCATTCGCGCTTGGAGCATTGGAGTTGACAAGCTAAACTTATTGTTTACTAGAGCAGTATTGAGGTATTCAGTAATAGCACTTGTCTCATAAAGTATTTCGCCGTCAACTTCGAGAGTTGGCACTTTACCAAATGGATGTTTTGCTAAGTATTCCGGTGACTTTGTTTCACCACTGAAAATATCAACGGGTTTGAGATCGTATT
Source organism: Aliterella sp. E5.1 (assembly GCF_057473825.1). Taxonomy (NCBI): domain Bacteria; kingdom Bacillati; phylum Cyanobacteriota; class Cyanophyceae; order Chroococcidiopsidales; family Aliterellaceae; genus Aliterella; species Aliterella sp. E5.1. The sequence goes on along the minus strand of NZ_JBYCCV010000146.1, from coordinate 4,591 downwards.
CTATCCCTGCTTCTTCAAGTAGCAGTCGGACGGTACGGACGTAAGTGCTTTGAGGAATGCCGTAGATAGTAGGTTTTGCCATGATTTGTAAATTTTTAGTTACAAATCAACATTAACAAAAATACTCTGCCCGCAACCTTTAAATTTATTCAATCACGTTTCCTCTAGTTGCCTTAATTTCTCCTCGCTTACTTTTACTATCAAGCCGCTTTCTTTGGGCGCTACGAGACGGTTTGCTTAGTTTGCGGAGTTTGGGTACAACTATGGCGCTTTTAACCAAATCCTTCAATCGTTCTAGCGCTTCCTCGCGGTTCTGTTCTTGGCTGCGGTGTTCTTGAGCTTTGATGACAACTACACCATCATTTGTAATTCGGCGATCGCTCAATTGCAACAATCGCTCTTTGTAATAGTTGGGCAAAGAGGAAGCGTTAATATCAAAACGCAGATGAATGGCAGTTGCTACTTTGTTGACATTTTGACCGCCTGCACCTTGAGAACGAATCGCGCTCAACTCAATCTCGCCATCGGGAATAGTTACTGTTTTAGAAATTTGCACCATACTTTTATGTTATCTAGCTCTTGCAGTGCGATCGCTCTTAGCGCTACGCTTTGCGCAATCGCGCTGCCACCCCGGAATTAACAAAAACCAATTAGTAACTTAATTGAATGAAATTGGATCAGTGCAGAAATTTAATCACGGCTGTAGTAACTGCAATTGCAGCACCAGATGAAGCATCATGACCGCAATTGGGGATAATTTCTAATTTAGAGTTGGGGATGCGATCGCTTAGTTTTTTCCCATCGCTAGACGGATACCACTTGTCTTGCTCACCCCACAAAATCAGTGTTGGACACTTAATCATACCCAAAGCATTTTGAACTTTACTAATCAAGTTAGGTTTATTTGCTTGTAAATGCTCAATTTCCCGCGCTGCTATTTGCACTTCTTGGGCAACTTTGGCAACAGTACCGGGCAACTCAATAAATGGATAGCTGATCCAGTACAAATCTTCCGCAGTCAGCATTGATGGATCGTGTAGCACGCTGCGCCGTTCTATAGCCATAACTTCTTTGAACAAGGGTGCAAACAAGTAAGCCAGCCGCAAATGATCAATCGTTTGCACTAATTCCAGTGGCATTTGAGAGAGCGTCATCATTCCCCAATGAGGCAAGCGTTCGGGAAAAATCGGTACGTTTATTACTACTAAGCGTTCAATTAATTTTGGATACGCCTGAACAAGCGCCAAGCTAACTAACGCTCCTAGGGATTCGGCAACAATAATCGGTGGTTCATTACACAAGGCGTGAATAATTCGCTGAGTTTCAATGATTTGATGGTCAGGTCTTTCAGGGTGCATTAGCTTTTGGGAAAATCCATAGCCTTTAGCATCAAAACAAATTACTCGAAAATATTGCGATAATGGCTCGACGCAGTGCCGCCAATTGTAGCTCCAACTACCAATACCATGAACTAAAAATAGTGGTTTTCCTACTCCTTTTTCACCATAAGCAATTTGGACAGGATAGCCATTAGCGTCAATAATCGTTAGGGTTTGCCGCCCTTGAGGAAAGGTCTTTTGCCACCAGTCTTGCATCAGTTTTGTAAAAATTAAAATGAACTAGGTAAAGCTTGCTAAATTTTGTGTCCAAATACCGCACTACCAGCACTAATCAATCGAAACTGCCAGCAATAAGCTTCGCCAACCACGATCAATATGTTATCCTCATTACCCATAACTTGACGGCTGTATCTCCCAACTTTGATTTTGGCAGCAGGTCGTCACAATAACTCCCCAAAAGCCTAGGAGTGCATTTTACGCAGTATAGCGATCGCCATCGGTAGTTTAATCGCAATCCAATTGCTATCAGCGACTAATTTTTATATTACTTATATAAATTTTTACTAAATAGAAAACCTATATTCTGGCTATAGCCTAATGTTGTTAGGTATAGCAATCTTTTTGATATTAACTGGAGTAAGAACATGACTTACGTCAATATCGCACAAGATATCCAGAAGCATATTCCGCTAGTAGGAGATATCAATACTAAAAGCCCCTTAGCATATCAATTGACTCGTGGGACAGTTGAAATAGCTAATACTTTGCAAATGGCAGTAGCCGAGGCTTATATCAACGGATTAGAAGCTCCCGATTATGTTATGCAGAGTATTTTTAATACCTGTATGCCAGTCATGTTTCAGTATTTCCCTTCATTACTCGCACCTTATGACTGGGTATTAAACGAAACTGAGCATCTTGCAGAAGGGTCAAAGGATCTCATGAAGATTCAATACGATTTACCGCAAGCGATGTTAAATAAAATGCTGGGAGATGATCCACTCATTTATCCTAAATACAGCATGGGATTGTGGGAAAAGGGAGCATTAAATCTTGAGCAATCCCAGAAGATGATGATTGATGATGTAATTGAAAAACTAGATATCCAAGATGGAGACAATATTCTAGATTTTGGCTGCGGTTGGGGGTGCGTGCCTAATTATATTTTGTCCAATTTTCCTAATGTCAAATTTACAGGTCTGAATTTAAGTCACGAACAATGTGAATATATCCGCCACAAAATGCAAGACCCGCAAAGCTATCTTAGTTCCGGTAGATTTACCCTCCATGAAGGAGATTTAAACGATGCAATATTTGCAACAAAGTTCGATAAAATTCTCTCAATTGGTGTTTTTTGTCATGTTGGCAACTTAACCAATGCTTTTAAAAAATTAGCTTCATTTTTGAAAGATAACGGCAAAGTCTTTATTCATATCATCACCGTCCGCACGCCCAATCATATATCTAGCGTTTACACCCATCAATACATTTTTCCCCACGGTCGGTTTTGGAACTATGACGCAGTTCCTAGCCACAACCAGCACCTCAAAACTATTAAAAAATGGTACATCAATGGTTCTAATTACTCCAAAACCTTTGCTACTTGGCTAAACAACTTTGATAGCAATCAATCAAGCATCAAACAATTAGATTACGGCATGGATTATGCCAAATTTCGCCGAATTTGGCGGTTTTACTTGATGTGGTTTGTTTGCAACTTTGCTAGTTGTGACGGTGAGTATAATGGGAACGGTCAATTTTTAATGGTTCATACTTAATAATTGCTTTTAAGTCCAAGCCATCTATATATCTTGAGTGTCACAATCAATATATATAGAGTTTGACTGTAAATGCCGCCTTCTCCTACCTTTACCACCCAGCCTTGGAAAGAAACTTACAGCGAAATTATCGATGTTCGCTCTCCCGCCGAATTTGCCGAAGATCAAATTCCTGGAGCGATAAATTTGCCTGTACTAAGTGATGCGGAACGTGCGGAGGTAGGAACGATTTATAAGCAATCCCCCTTTACGGCACGTAAAAGAGGGGCGGCTCTCGTCGCCAAAAATCTATCCCAACACTTAATCAACTACTTTGAGTCAAAAGATAAACAATATCGCCCCTTGGTCTACTGTTGGCGCGGCGGACAGCGATCTAATAGTATGGCGCTAGTGCTATCGCAAGTTGGTTGGCAAGTTACGGTGCTTGAAGGCGGTTACAAAACCTACCGCGCCTACGTGCGCCAGCAGTTAGAAACTTTACCAGCACAATTTACTTACAAAATACTCTGCGGACTTACAGGTACAGGCAAAACTCATATTTTGCAGCAACTAAGTCAACGCCCAAGCCAGCAAGTTCTCGACTTGGAAGCTTTAGCCAATCATCGTGGTTCGCTTTTGGGGGAAGAATGGGCAAATAACCCTATTTCGCAACCTACGCAAAAACAATTTGAGTCGCTACTGCTGCAACAATTGCAAAGTTTTAATCCAAGTTTACCTGTGTGGGTAGAATCGGAAAGCAACAAGATTGGGCAAGTTCATTTACCGCCGTCTCTGTGGCAGAAAATGAAGCAAGCAAGCTGCACTGAGATTCAATTACCGTTGGATGCTAGAGTACAGTTCTTATTAAGAGCCTATGCGCACTTAGTAGAGAATCCTGAGATTTTGAAAGCTAAGTTGCAGTTGCTCAAACCTCGTTATGGCAAAGAAAAAATCCAGCAATGGGAGCAATCAATTGATGCTGGGTTGTGGAGTAAATTTGTCCAAGACTTATTGCAGTTTCATTATGACCCTAGCTATACCCAATCTATAGAACGAGATTTTAAAAAAACAAGTCAATTTTTACCCGTACCAGATTTATCAAAGGAGAGTATTGAAAACTTGTTGAATTATTTAGTGGCAGATGAGCCAGTTGAAAGAATATAGGAAAATTTGACTTTGTTTGGATAAGGTCAAAAATTGAAAAATTGGCGTAACTACAAGCTAGAACTCAAAAGTAGTTCTGATTATACCAATAACAATATCGTTGTTAGTTTGATTGTGATTGGGAGCCGTCAGCCAAATTAGACCAGGAGTAATGGCAATATTTTCTGTTAGCTGGTATTTGTAAAAGCCTTCAATATGTAATGATACCAAATTGCGTTCAAATATAGTAGAGTAGTGAACAACAAAGTTTGTCCTCAAACAACGAGTTAGGCAGGTGGATATGGGTCAAGTTACTCAAGCTTTTCCCCATTTAGAGCTAGAGGCAGTAAA
>NZ_JBYCCV010000145.1:0-7201 GCF_057473825.1 Aliterella sp. E5.1 | reverse complement strand
GTAGAGCCAGACGCAATGGCTGATGATTTCAGCTGGGAAGCGGTGGCGTTTGTACAGGTTGGCAGCGCTCATGGTTGGGCAGCCTAACACGTTGCTGCTTTGCGGCAGTTAACCTGACAATGCCCAGCATGGTCGTAAAGAGGGTCGTCAAAAATGACTTTTGCCAGTGCCTCACCTCTGGTAGGTGAGTGAGGGCGTCGGTTATGATTGTTTTCAAGCCGTCGCTGATGGGTTTGTTCATACCTCTATCTATCAGCTGACGGCTCTCTTGTCATCCCCAGCTGAACTGTCCGGAGTATTGAGGCTATTATAGGCTATTAAAGGTGCGGGACCTATTAGGGTTAGGAGACAGAGCTTTGACCTACCGTGTACTCATTCCAGAGGACATCGCCCAAGAAGGCAAAGACTATCTCGTGCAGCGTGGTTACGAGCTTATACTCAATACCGGCACCTCGCCGGAGAGCCTGCGGCGGGACATAAGAGACTGCGACGCCCTTTTGCTTCGCAAGGCCATTCTTAGCGCCGACATCTTGAAGGCGGCAAGAAAACTTAAAGTCATCGCCAAACACGGCATCGGGGTGGATAACATCGACTTAGCTATCGCCGCCGCGTTGGGCATCGTCATCACCAACGCACCATTGTCCAATGCCGTGACGGTCGCCGAACACACCTTGGGCGTCATCCTCGCCTTGGCAAAAAATACCTTGAGAGGCGACAGGGCCGTGCGGCAGGGAGACTTCGGCTTTCGCAACCGTACGCTGGGCATGGACTTAGAGGGCAAGACCTTGAGCCTCGTCGGCATCGGCAGAATCGGCTCGGAGGTCGCGCAAAAAGCCTCGTTGGGCTTTGGCATGTGCGTCATCGGCTACGACCCCTATGTGCCCGAGGACAGGGTTATTCCCGAGATAACGCTGACCCGAGACTGGGAAGAGGTCTTTCGCGGTGGCGACTTTATCAGCCTGCACCTCCCCCTGACTCAAACAACGCGAGGGCTTATAGGGCGGCGCGAGTTTTTGCTGATGAAGCCGTCGGCCTACCTTATCAACGCCGCTCGAGGGGAAATTGTCAGTGAGGAGGCCCTTATCGCTGCCCTGCGGGAAAAGAGACTTGCCGGCGCCGCTCTGGACGTTCTTGAAGAAGAGCCACCCGCACCGGACAATCCTCTTTTGTTCATGGACAACGTCGTCCTGACGCCGCATCATGCCGCCCTCACCAAGGAGGCCACGGTGCGCATGGCCCTCCATGCCGCCATAGGGATTCACGAGGTTTTGTCCGGTCAGCCGCCCAGTTGGCCGGTTGTCATTCCCGCGCAAGGAAGTGCGTTATGATTCGAACGAATAGAATAAAGCAAACGCTCAAGCGGGGGGGCAACGTCATCGGTACGTTCGCTAAAATCACTGACCCCGCCGTTGTCGAGATTTTGGGGCTTCTTGGTTTTGACTTTTTTGTTCTCGATAACGAACACGTGGCCATGAACAAAGAGAGCATGGTCAACTTGATTCGTGCGGCCGAGTTGAGCCCCATCGTGCCGATTATCAGGGTGAGAGAAAACAGCCCGGTTGAGATCCTGCAGGCCCTCGACGCCGGGGCACTTGGCGTACAGGTGCCGCAGGTTGACACGGTGGCGCAGGCCCAGAGCGTGGTGCGGAGCGCGAAATATGCTCCCTTGGGCCAGCGCGGCTTTGCCCCGTCTCACCGCGCTGCCGCTTATGGCCTCACGGACCCGCAGGCGTTCGCGGCGCAGTCCAACGAAGAGACGCTGGTCGTCATCTACTGCGAAACCGTCACTGCCTTGGAGAATTTAGATGGCATCCTCGGGGTGGCCGAAGTAGACGTCATCTTTATCGGCCCCTTTGACCTCTCGCAGTCTTTAGGCGTCATCGGTCAGGCCCAGCACCCCAAGGTGCGCGAGACGGTTGAGCGCATCGTAGCGAAGACGCGCGCGGCCGGCAAGGCCGTGGGCATCATCGCCGCAGACAGCGCTGAAGCGAGAGGCTATCTCGAGCGCGGTGTCCAGTACGTCACCATCAGCTCCGACCTCGGCATGATTGCCTCTCAGGGAAAGGCTTTTTTGGCAGGTTTGAGGGCAGAGTAGAACCCGCACGCCTGGCAAGAATTACGCGTTGCATAAAACGTTTACAGCAACATGTAGGACTAACCAACCATTAACGACATAGCGCCATCAATCCAAATTTCTGAACCTGTGATAGTACTGGAGTCATCAGATGCCAGAAATAATACTAGTTTAGCAACGTCTTCCGGCATAATCGGCTTACCGCCTGTCAAGGGGATTTTTCCTTTAGGAAAGGCTACTGGAAGTTCGATTTTCTCTAGATTCCGCGCCTCCTTTGTTTCATTGATGTGGGTATATGTGGATCCTGGACATATTACATTCACACGCACCTTATACTGTGCAAGCTCCAAAGCCATCTTTTTAACAAAGGTGACTTGAGCAGTTTTCGTACATGCGTAAGCTGTTGAGCCTGCGAAGGTGAAGACTCTCGTTCCGTGTAATGAAGAGGTCACAATAGCAGAACCACCCTGCTTGCGCAGATAAGGCACCGTGTACTTGAATGTTAAAAAGGTTCCTTTTAAATTGATGTTCATCGTCCTGTCCCACTCTTCGGGCTCCAACTCATCCACAGGAGCCCAAACGCCGTTAATGCCTGCATTAGCAAAGATGATATCAACGCCTTGCCATTCCTCCACGAGCCTTTGCACGGCTTGCTCCATCTGCTCTGGCCTCGAAACGTCAGCATGCAGACCCAAGGCTGCCCCACCTTCACGTACAATTTCGGCAACCGTTTCTTTTACTTCGCCCTCTCTATTATCCAGTGCACCGATCTTGGCACCTTCTCTTGCTAGCATGAGTGCAGCAGCTTTTCCGATACCGGAGCCTGCGCCTGTGATTAAGGTCACTTTGTTTTTTAGTTTCATAAGATTGTCCTTGTGAGCCTTTTCTAAGAGGAAGAGTATTCAGGTTTTGCATTTCAGTCCTGAATTGGTGGTATTGTTTCTGTCACACAAGCTAGTGTTGCCGCAAGGTCCGACCGACACCTTCATCCTTGGCGCGCCAAGGACAAGCTCCTCCCTACAGGTGATCATGTTCGCGATGAATCTTTTTACTCGCCTAAGGATGAAAAGGGAACCGCAGCAAACCTCATCAGAGAAAGGCCTTCGGATCGTAAGCCTCAAGGGCACTCCAAGTTGACCAAACACGGCTTTGCGGTAGCCCTGTAGAGCTATACCGCAAAGCCGGAACCCTATGAAGTGGAACGGCCAAATGGCTTTCGATTGGAAAGGCGCCATCACCATTGGGGAGTCAAAAGATGCTTTCAGTTGCACTCATAGCGTGACCTCATCTAATCGGACTTTGATTTCGAAGATCATTTTGGAATTTGCGGTAGCCCCACGGTAGCTCTACACAAGCTTGACTAAAAGCGCATCAAATGGCGGTATAGTAACCGTAATTTCACGACCTTTTATGGTAGGTTTTCTCTCCCCCCACAGAACTTCACAATCACTGAATGGACCCCAATTATTGGAAACCAACAATGTTGTCACCGGACAATCCGCTCGGTTATTGATTACCCACAGATATGTACCCCCCTCTCCCGTATGTAACCTCGCCGTAACCAGATCTTCGTTAGGTTTAACATGTTGCTCTTTATCTGCCCAAGAAGGAATGCCTGCATAAAAGTTCTTTGATTCCTGGCTGTAATGCTGCCAGTATCCTATTCCAGAAAGCGTTCCTATTAACCTGGTTTTGCCCTGACCATATGCGTTATCCACTACAGCGATACGACCGTCTGCATAGTGCCCAGCTGCCACACCTCCTGCTAGCTTATACGCTTGCCGATAAACTCCACCATATATCCCATTATTACCGTCTACACTAAAGGTCTCGTTCTCTAGCAGATCGGGAACAAATTCAACATAATCCTGGGTAGCCCCAAACACCTTATCCAAACCCAGATTGGGTTGCACGACTCCCGCTCTTCCATGGTCACTAAAATAGGCAGGGCAACCCTCGGAAATAAGACATCCGCCGCGCTCCACCCAGCTTGCTAGCGCCCGAGCCGTCCCCTCTTCGAGCATGATTGGGCTCGGCAGGTACAGCAGTTCATAATTGTCAATCTGGTGGATACGTACCCAGTCAGCCTGGATATTGTTATCGAGGAATGCCCGGTAAGCCCCCCGTGCGGAATTGGCGTAAAAGTCACTGCTTTCCTGCCAAAGCGTAACGTAAACCTGCGATTCCGGCGCGGCCACTATGCCTATATCTCCTGCGACAGGTGATGATTTCCAAAGCTTTTCTTGCTCCGGGGCATTGGCCCACTTGGCGATCTTAGCCGCCATTTCTGAGCGAGGCGTGCTAGAACCATCCATATCGTAATAACCCATACCGCCAAACAAGGGGCCATCAAGCAAGGGGCGCCAACGATTCGAGAAAATACCCTTAACCCCACCAGCCATTGCAATCAGATTGGTAAGGCGTACATCTTCTCCTTGGGGTATCCTCCCGGTTTCTCTAGGATTCCCATTACGTACTGATGTCCAAATAGGACCTGCTGACATTTCCGCAGCCCAAAAAGGTTTCCCACCAGCGCCACTGCGGGTAACATCTGGACTAATCCAGCGTTTCCAGCGGTCCCGAAACCTGTCAAGAGAAGCACTTCCTCCTCCGTAACCATAGCCATCAAGAGGTTTGGCCGCTCGCCAGACATCATCAGCAGCATCCACCATTCGGTGAATGCTCGAATCATCAACGCCATGTGCTGTGACGACATTGATTGGATCAAGCTCGCGAACCAGATCCACACGCCATTGAAACAGCCGAAAGGCGTTATCGATTCGGAACCCCACCCAATCCATTTGATCCGGGTAAGCTCCCCTTCGACGTCGTGGTGGATCTATCACCTGTGGTGGTAGTACTTGTTCCCAATCAGAATAACTATACCGCTGCCAGGCCTCACCTAACGTTCTCACATCCCCGTATTTCTCTTTCAACCAATCACGAAATCTCTCTATTGTTGCAGGGCAGTAGCAATACATAAATGAAGACGAAAAAAGGTTGGTTTCGTTCCAGAGATCGTACCAGCCCATAGCTGGATGGTTCTTGTAACGGTTGACCAGTTCAGTCAAAAAATTTCCGGCAGCCTCCTTGGCGTCTTCATTGTCGTAGCAAAGCCCAGGAGAACCCCCAGTAACCGAACTGTTGCGCATATTACTCCCTATTTTCTTTCCCTCCGAGTTTAAATAACGGGCATGGGCAAACTCATGAAATGCCCATTCTGGAGCTAGATGGATAAGCTCTGCAATTACAGTTTTTATGCCATACTTGGCCGCAAGGTCAAATTGCTGGTCATAATCATCCCAGTCGAACTTACCTGAAGCAACCTCAATGACTCCCCACATAAACCAGTGCCTAAAGGCATTCATACCATCTTCTGCAGCTTTCTGATAGTCTCTTTCCCAGTCTTCCTTTGGAGGATTGGACTTTCGAAAGTAGACTGCGCCATATGGGTATACAGGTAGACCGGTCTTTTTCATCATCAATGCCCTCCTAAGGGTTTGATAATCATGAGGTTATCCTTGCTTCTTTTGTAGAGTCTCCAGGTGTTGCACTTCAGCCACTTCGTTCACGTACCCGGCCTCATTAGGAGCACGGAGTTTAACTTCAGCACGTTCCATCCCTTTTTTGACTGCGGTTAATTGTTCCATTGTTGCGGTGTCCCAGAAGGCTAAAGATAAGCTGTCTGCACTACTTTCAACGGAAACTCGGATCGCTTCATAGATCATCTCAGGATTTGCCTTTAGTCTAAGAGCAATGGCGGCATTGAGAGGAAAGCCCTCTCCTAGCTCACGCCTCGCGTTGGTGAGCCACTGGGCCTTTTGGGACATGAGTGCTGGATCCCCCCACTGCTCGGTGTAATCCATAAGACGCACAGCATCGAGGTAAGGTTTAAGATCCTTTAACTGCTGGCCGATGTACTCAGGTACGGGCCAGCAGCTATTGAAGCGAAACTTAACTTTGGAATTAGCTGTTTCAATGGTTTCGTGCATTATTTTAAAATGTGCAGTGATTGATTCACATCTGAAGCGAAGCCATTCGTATAGTTCAGGATGCTCTAGCAAAAACTTCACCGGGCTGCTGTTACCCTTTTCCAGCGAGAGCCGAGTTTCCGAGAGCACCAGGCTCTTATAGAACACGAGACCTTGTTTGCTATTTAGTACATCAGCATAATGCTTTACTGTCTTTGTAATGTTATCCCAATCTAGCCCGGCACCTCTCGCCTTTTTTTCACAAGCCTTACAAAAACACCCTCCAAGCGTCACACCTAAGAAAGGGTGCAGATCACGTTTACCTTCATTGAATAGAAGATTGCTGATTTGAAAAGTGTCAATGTCGTGATTGGCTACCAAGTCAGATATTAAGCAGTAAATGTACTGCTGAGCATCAGGATTATTCCAACACAGTTGTTGGCCGAATCGACGACCATAAATGTCTTGCTGAACACAGTCTGAAAATTCCTCCGCAGCACGTTGTTTGTCAAGTGGAGTATGAGAGATTGCAACTTGAGGCCGCATGTTGCGTTTTCGAGCAGCGTCACTCAGCACGTTTATCCAATCAGTACCCTTGAGGAAATCACGTTCGGTCGAACGCGGTTTGATTCGACTATCGGCATAGTGTTTCGGGTCGGGTAGCCAGTAAATCCGACTGTCTTCTGGTAAGTAATGCTTTCGTACAGGATTGTGGGGGAAAAATGTACCCAAATGAGGCCGTTTTTCATGATGCATGAGGGCTGTTATGTAGACTGCATTGCATCCAGCTTTTTCCTGCACGGTATCAAGTATATAATCAACACCTTCATCCGCTAAATCCCAAGCATAAAGTGCTATTGTTAGTTCATCTATATACATGCTGTCTCTCCCTTTCTGAGCGTTACTAAACCTCTTCGGTGATCAAATCGAGGTAATTATTAATGGACCTTTATTTCTAATTGATTCGTTTGTCATCTGGCTCCTCAAGCCTTTGCTTAATGTTTCTTGGAATAAACCGATCCTATCTAATACTACAACGAGACTTCACTCCAACCATTCTCCAAGCTGAGCTAGACGCTTCTTGAGGTGCGATTTCCTCGCCGCCTCATGACGCTCCTGGTAATAGTTGACGATTCGCACGGTCTTGTCTAGGTCG
>NZ_JBYCCV010000144.1:0-7181 GCF_057473825.1 Aliterella sp. E5.1 | reverse complement strand
AGTTAGCCCGTCTCCTCATTTCTCCCACAAAGTTATTTGAGAGCATAGAGTCTTTTGTGGTACTGTATGGGTCTTGTAAAAAGACAAATGCCCTCAAGTAAGTCTGGTGCTTATGTTTTCTGCGTTATCTCTTTTTTCGGGTGCGGGCGGAATGGATATTGGCATTCGTCAAGCAGGCTTTGAGGTGCTGGCATGTGTTGAAGTCGATCCCCACTGCTGCCAAACCTTGCAAAATGCTATTAAGAGAGAAGGACTGAAAACTATTCTTTTCGAGAAAGATATAAGACAAATCGACCCGTCGCAGTTAAAGGCAGACTTGGGTTTCCAAGCTGGCGAGCTAGATTTATTGTCTGGTGGTAGTCCTTGTCAAAGCTTCTCTCAAGCGGGTAAACATGGCTCTTTAGATGATGAACGAGGTATGCTTCTATTTGAGTTTGTTAGATTTGCTAGAGCTTTAAAACCCAAGGTAATTGTTATTGAGCAAGTCAAAGGTGTGTTGAAAGCATTAGACCAGTTTGGGAAGGTTGGAGGTGTTTTTGACTCGCTTATTAGCCAGATTGAAGAATTGGGATATAAGGTAAAGGTACAAATAATCAACTCTGCAAATTATGGCGTTGCTCAAGCTAGAGAGAGAGTTTTTATAGTTGCTACAGAGAGCAAAACATCTTTTAATTTTCCATTGCCAACTCACGGGAAATCAGAAATTCAGTTTTCGTTATTTCCTCTGAGACAATGTACGACGGTTGGTGAGGCTTTAACAGGACTAGATAAGCCTTCAAAAGATAAGGATAACCAGCCTGAGGACAGCCATATAGATATAACGCCAGCAGGAGATAGAAGACGTATTCATGGAGTGCCTGAAGGTTCCTTTTTGGCTAGAGAGCTACATCTTCCGGCAAGCCAGAGATGTAAATTGACTAAAAAGGATACAACAAAATTTCGCAGGCTTTCCTTTTCTGAACCTTCACTAACCTTAAGATGTGGAGAAATTTTCTTTCATCCTATTGAAGATAGGTATCTAACACCACGCGAGTATATGCGTATTCATGGTTATCTTGATGACTACTTTCTGAAAGGACCTATTCGGGGACGTTCAGGAAGAGTCAGACATCTAGATCAACATCGCCAAATAGCTAATTCTGTACCTCCACCCGTTGCTTATGCTATTGCAAAAGAAGTCTTGGAATTTATAGCTACTGAAAAAGTTCTTAGTAAATCTTCAAAGAGAATGTTTGTAAGTGTCTAGCTGATAATGACATTGGAAGCAATACTCATTTATGCCTACGATCTATGAATTATTTGGGTTTCCAATAGATGACCGCAGTCAAGAAGTAGAGGCGATACGAAGATCTCGCCAATGTCCGTTTATGAGTGCAATTTGCGATGGCGGTGGCAATCGCTATCAGACCAAAATTAAGCTGACGCAGCAAGAACCATTAGCACACTACTTCAATAGTGACATTACAGAGGTAATACCTGGCGTATGTTCAATTCAAGCTGGTGAGGATGTCTGGGTCGTATGTCCACGAAGATTATTTGCTGCAAAGTTTGACGGTCAAGATCTTCCTCCTACGAATCGTGCTTTACAGCAATATGAGCGTGCATTGCTGATTCAGGCGGGTTTGCCTCACGAGACTGATATTGGTGCTTGGGCAGAAGTCTCTTTAAAGCATCGAGTAGAAGATGCTGAAATCAACTACCACTTTGACTATGTTTTAGCTCCACTGGCTGAAACCTCTCTCAAAAATCTACTGAAACAACGTGATTTCGTCGGCTCAACTGACAAAGATTTAGATGATCTCGTCAGAGTAGCAAAGAAAAGTGGTTATTTTAAAGACGCTCGGCGTGATTTGGAAGACATTTCAATTCTTCTTCCAGATCTTTCCAGTCTGTTCATCTTGGAAATTATGACTGCTAGCACAAGTGGCTCTAACACTGAAAATTCTACAGATATGCGGAATGCATTTCGTAATGCCTTGTTGGTCTCTGAGCATAGTAGTCCAGGAATTAATAAGCGCCAAGTTTGGGGACGTATGGTGACGCAGCTATTCGCAAAAACAGCACTATCTCACGAATGGGGTGGACAAACAATTTGGGTTATTCAAGATGCTTTACTTCACAATATCGAACTTACAACACGCCTAAAAACAGTTGATGTCCCAGACCATCCTCAACGGAACATTAGTTTAGTAATAATGCACTACTTGGCTGACTTAGATGGTAGACACGAGATATCACTCAAAAACGCTATAAATGGTGATGCAGGCATAGATTTTGATGGGAGTGATACCTTTACTGATATTTTATTACCCAAGCTAGCTCCTCCAAAAGTTGAACTATTGAAAGCAATCCTAAGGCGAAAGTTGGATGCTATATTCAAGCTGTGAAGCGGTCTAACAACGCGCTGGAGCGGACGGACGAGAGATCTTGGTGGAGTGCCGAAGTTATCTGTCGCCGCTCAGCTAAGCCGTTAGCATGCACTGATCGCTCGACGGTAGATTCTAGGATGGCGAGAGACCTCATCAGTGCGAAGACCCGCCAAGAGTTCCGCGAGTACTTCGTCTCGACTACTCTGGCGACCATCAACGATGCCTTCCGCGCGGAGGGCTTTGACGCTGACCTTGCACATGAACCTCCCGTGGGTGGGCAGCGTCGCACCCTTGTGGAGCAGTACTACTACTACTCCGTCAACTGGCGCGATCCCGAGCAGGTCGGACGGATCCTCCACGTCTACGAAGCCGTCCTCGTGAACCTCGATCTCGAGGCGTCAGGCAACGGCCATAACGCCGATTTGGCAAGGGAGAAGGCTGTTGCGCTCCGCAGGTGGCTTACTCGCGATGGCGTAAAGGAGGATGCCGGACGTCTCTTCCTACCCGGGCATCGTTCCTTGGACACCGCGTTGGCGTCCATCGACGCCCCGGAACTCCAGCGCCAGATCGACCGGATGCGGGCTGCGCTCGACACTGATCCCGGTCTCGCCATCGGTACCGCCAAGGAACTGGTGGAGACAACCTGTAAGACAATACTCACGGAGAGAGGAACCCCGCCGGACCCCGGCTGGGACGTCCCGCGCCTGGTTAAGGAGACCCGGAAGGTCCTCACTCTGCTTTCCACCGACATTGACGACGCCACGAAGGGTGCTGACTCCATTCGGCAGCTCCTCAGCAACCTCGGCTCGTTGGTGAACGGTCTCGCCGAACTCCGGAACCTCTACGGCACTGGACACGGGAAACATGGCAAGGCGAAGGGAGTCCACCCTCGTCACGCACGTCTGGCCGTCGGGGCTGCTGCGACCCTGGCTACCTTTCTTCTCGAGACCCACGAAGCGCGTGACTCATGACAAATCAGGAAGTGCGTGCTAACAAGGGGCTGAACCTGACGCCGAGGAGTGTAGTGCGCCCTAAAGGTTGGACAGGAAAAACAGGATTCTTAGTCAACCACCTCCTTGTTTGTATTAGATAAGCTGTGCTCTTTCAACCACTGAGCTTCAAACTCCCCTGGGGTCAGATAGCCCAAGGAAGAATGGATGCGCTTATGAAGATAGACCTGTTCTAGAAACTGACCGATGTGGTGATAAGCATCAGCAAAATTCTGGTAATCGGATAAGTCCACCTCCTCTTCCTTGATGGTGCGCATCAGGCGTTCAGCATAGCCGTTTTGCCTGGGTTGTCCGACCTCAGCCATGCTGATGGCAATTTGGCTTTCCCGCAGCCTTTGGACATAAGCCGTAGCCGCATATTGCACCCCTTGGTCAGAATGATGAATCTGGGGTTGATGATTAGCTAAGGCTTTATTAAGAGCAGTTAAACTCAGACCTTGACTGAGACTACGCCCTAGATGCCAGCCTCGGATACTGCGGGTAAAGACATCCATCACCACTGCCAGATAGATAAACTCCTGGTTGAGGCGAATGTAGGTGATATCTCCCACCCAAACCTGCTCCGGCTGGATTATTTCCAGCTTATGTACCAGATTGGGATAACGGCCAAAGCGATGGTTGCTGTTGGTTGTCCGGCAACGTCTGACAACTGGTTTGCCTTTGAGTCCTAAGTGCTCCATTAAGCGCCGGACTCGTTTGCTGTTAACAAGTTGTCCTTGCCGGTGCAGCATCGCGGTGATGCGTCGATAGCCATAGGTGGGCCATTGACCAGCTAAATCAGTAATCGCGGCTTGGAGCTGTGTTTCCTCCTGTGGCTGCTGGGAATGACGCTGGGCATAGTAGCTGCTGCGAGGATAGCCTAAAACCTCACAAACAACCTGCACTGGATACCGGGTAGTTAAGCTCATGACCACTTCCCGTTTTGGGTGGGACTCAACACAGCTGAAGCCTTTTTTGCAACTTCTAGCTTCAGGGTTAACTGACCCACAAGACGCTCTAGTTCGGCAATACGTCCTTGTTCCTGAGTTTGTTGCTCAGGGCACTCAAAGACGTGGTGGGCCTGCTGGAGAAATTCTCCTCTCCAGCGGGACAACACGGATAGATGAATTTGATGCTCTCGGCAGATCTCGGCTGGACTTTTAGTGCCGCTGATGAGTTCAAGCACTCGTTGGGCTTTGAATTCTGGGGTATAGTTTCGACGTTTTGCTGCCATTGGCTGGCTCCCTTATCTTGAACTAGGTTACTTGACTTAACCATCTGTCCAATCTCGGGGGCGCACTTCAATCGACTGAATCTGTGAAATGGCATCCTCTACATCGAGTTGTGACGATGCAGAGAGACAGCCCTGATTAACCCATTGGGCGAGTTTACTAAGAGTGGCAGTGGTCATGGTCGCGGCTCCTATGAATGTATAAAACTCGGATGTATACGTGTATGTCATAAAGAAAGAAAGTTATGACCCACCCTACTGATGCTTCGGGAGCGGAGCTAGTAGCCTCAGCGCGGGGTCTATTCACTTGTCTTGTCTCATCTATACCTAATATCTCACAACCCCACCTAAACATCAACCCCTAATAGATAGGGATAGCTAATAGGTAGACATAGATTGATAGCGCCCCTAACTCCTTTGCGGCAGGAATTGTAAAGAATCCCCCCCCCATTCATAGGCCAGCCTAACATCTACACCTAATAGGTAGAGAAAGGATGTAGCAGCAACCCAGAAAGCCATAGAGCCGTGTTCACTGTTCATGGAGGTTCTGATGAGTTATAAGTTAAGTTGTAGCTAATATGGCTTGTAAGTTGTAGCTAATATGGCTTGAATGGTCTGACCTAATTAGTCGTGATTGATTATGGAGACTGAAGTTAAGGAAGCAATCAATACAGCAGGATCTCAAAATCGGTTTTTGAGTTCAACTGAGATGTCATACATAGTCAGTTACTATGGTAGGCTTCAAAATAATTTAGATGCTGCTGGATATCTATCTAAAAATGCCCAGCGGTTGATAGATGGTGCTACTAATGTACTCATACAAAGATTTCCTTATCTCGTTGCTAACCCAGACTATAAAGTAAAGGTTTCTCAGAGTGTTTATGCCCTTAGTTTATATTTGCGAGAGGTTCAATACTGTCTGATTGCGGATAGCACCGAGCCATTGCAAGTGAGTATTCAATCCCACTCTAATAAATTCGAGGTCTTTTTTGGCTTATCGCCAAAACACTTTGTTGTTGCAATTCAATATATTCGAGAGCAGCTTGAAGGCGACGTTAATCTTAGTGAGCCTATAGCCAACACTATTAGTCTCTACCTAGACAATGTGCTTTGGGTACTGGATGATTTAAGAAAAAGTAAGGGAGCCGTTGACCAAGCTGATCCCCAACAAACTCAAAGTGAAGGCGACCAAGATTCTACTGAAGGGACTCCCTTCTGGCATCGGATTGTTGCTATTGGTGCTCAGATTCCCCAAGAGGCATGGGAGGCATTACCGAAGGATATGAGTCGGAATGCTGATCACTATCTTTACGGTACGCCCAAGGAAGAATGAGGCGGATATTTTTGGACACCTCGTATCTTCAAGCGCTTGCTAACCCCCATGATGGCCTACATCAACGGGCTAAAGATGTTTCCTCACGGTTAGGCAATTTTAGTGGAGTTACCAGTGAGATGGTTCTCACAGAACTACTTAATGCTCTGTCAGGTGAGCGACACCTTCGGCAGGTGGCTATCAATATGACTACTGCTTTACGCGGACAACCCGATATTGAGATTGTGGCTCAAAGCAGCGAGTTGTTTGAGGAGGCACTTAAGTTATATGAGGAAAGACCTGACAAGCGCTACAGTCTCACTGACTGTGCTTCAATGCTGATTATGAAAAGCCAAACCCTTTCGGAGGTGCTGACGCACGATAAGCATTTTAAGCAGGAAGGTTTTCAAGCTTTACTGAGAGATGACTGAGCTGAGATTCATCGTCATTATCTAGAGCTTAGAGAAGCTGGAGGGAACTTACTGGCCCTGTTCCGTCTCAGTTAATTCATCAAAATGTCCAATAAGATCCTCCAACGACTGGCTGGCTTGGATGGTTCTTACATTAAGTTTTCTTTTAGCCAGCGCTGCCACAGCCAGGGTTCCGTCCTAAGCATATAGATGATGCCTCAGTAGCCTAACCGCCTGCCTAACCCTTGTAGTTGTAATGTACAATACCTTATAGTTGTAATATACAATAAAGTAATACTGTGCTATTAGAGTTTCTTCACCCAAGGGGCATATTATGAGGCAAAATCAGCAAAGCATTTCCCACGTAGAGGAAAGTATCTTGATCGTCTTGGATGGTTCCGAGCTGTATGGATTGGAGATTATAAGTGCCCTTGAGGAGGGTAGTGGCGGAAAAATGAAACTTGGCTTTGGCTCTCTCTACCCAACGCTGCGGCGGTTAGAGAGCAAAGGATTTGTAGAAGCGCGTTGGGGAGACGAGGTTGTAGAAGACCGTGCAGGGGCTCGGAGAAAATACTACAAAATCAGTCCGAAAGGGGCACAGGCCCTTCAAGAGCTTCAGCAGATCCGAATAGGCTTGGCAAATGGAAGTTATGGACAGCCTGCCAGTGGTCTAACCCCCGCATAAGGCAATAACACATCTTGCGAACGCCCTCGGAGCCACAGAGCGATCGCAAAGAGATCGTATCCGTGGAGATCTAGGTGAGGCATTTTACTTCCCCGCCATCGGCAGCAGTGGGGCCACCCGCACAGACGGCCATCGCAGCCTTCCCCTCCTCCACCAAGCCATCAAGGGAATGTTTCACCCTTCCT
>NZ_JBYCCV010000143.1:0-7253 GCF_057473825.1 Aliterella sp. E5.1 | reverse complement strand
CACACTGCAAGATAATTTCGGACTGGTAATGCCGCCATTTGAATGGAGCTTTAGGATTCATTAGAGGCAGGCAGAATTATTTTCTCTAGCAGCATTATTTTAGCCTACCATTTTTTGCAACACAACCATAAAAGGCAAGGTTAGAATTAAAATCAACGCTGAAATCAACTTTAGTAGCGCCTAGGAAAAAATGGATAGACCAGACACACCAATGGCTACAGTCTATATTAAGGGCGGTAAAGATGTGCAAATTCCTATCGAAGAACTAGCAGATTATCTTCATGATAATGCCGACAAAATTGAGACTCGTCACCTTCAAAGGCGTGGTCTACCCAGGAGAATAGAAGGTAGCAATGACAGCAATTTGCCAGCATAATTATAAGTATATCTTTCGAGACTAAGAAGCAAAATGGCAACAATTACGATTCGGAATGTGCCGGAGGAATTGGTCGAGCGCATCAAACGGCTTGCAGAACATAAGGGAATTTCAATGGAACAGGAAGTCCGCGATTTGCTACAAAGCCGTTATGTACAACGCAGCGCAGCGATTGAACGTATTCGCCAGCGTTGGGAAACTTTACCACTTCAATCTGCCAGCCAACTGCAAGAGTGGAAAGAGCAAGGGCGACCTTAATGGTGATTGATACGATGGTATTTGCCTACGCGCTATTAAGGGTAGAATGTCAGTACAATCAGGCAATAACAGCTTTAGAAACAGCAGAGCAAATAATAGTGCCAGATTCGTTATTTGCCGAATTAGGCAACGTAGTATGGCAGTGGATTCAGTTTCGGCAATTACCGATTGAAACGGGGCTAGAGGTGCTAAAAGATGCAGAGGCTTTGATAGATAAGGTGATCCCTAGCGCTTATATTCGAGAGGTTGCTTTAGAGTTAGCAGTCCGGGCAAGCCATCCATTTTACGATGCGCTATTTATAGCAGCCGCAATTAGGGAGCAGGTTCAAGTCCTGACGTTCGACCGTAAACTGGCAGAGAAGTTTCCCGCTCAAGTGCAGCTTCTGCAATAAGCGAATTAGAGCGCGGGTTATTGATTATTCTGATTCAGTTTGCTCTACCAAATGTCGGAATGCAATTATTGGCATCTGCTTTTCTATATCTGTAAAAAAGCGATCGCTTACAGCAATTAGCTTTACCTTGCCAATTGCTGTAAACACCCCATAGGTAGAACGGAGACTAAAGAACTCGCTTTCACGAGTCTTTTAGCATTCTGCTATTTCTTGCGCTGATAGTTCACAGTCATAAATTGATGCCATTGTCCGTCATCACTCAGGAAATGGGAGGTCATCACCCGCCGATCGTCGCTCTTGAACTCAATGATATCTCTATACTTTCCTATCTTCCCTTCACCAGTCATTGAGGGACCCTCTGAGTTGAGCGTCAATACGTTTTTAGCTGCGTCTAGTTCGCCATCGTACAGCCAGAGATAAGACATCATCGACCCTACCCAGGAGCCTATATACCTCTGTTTCTGAGGGTCGTAGCCGATTGTCATCATAGTTGTTCCTTCACCGCCACCAGGCATCTCGCCTTGCCCCTCCGCCACAATCCAAAGACCGCCGAGCGATCGCACGCTCTCGGTTCCCGTTACCTGTTCGGGAGGTCGATCCGCTCCCATATTCGCCTCGGTTTCACAAGTCCATTCACCAACAAGTTTTTGTAGCCACTGGTGTTCCTTTTGGGGTTCCGCTTGCATTGCTTGTTCTTGTTGTGTATTAGTTGTTGCCATTGTGTTATCTCCTCTGTTTTGCAATTACTAAACTGGAGCTAAATTGTCACGAGCCTCAATCTTGAAATTTTTTCTCCACTGCACCATAGAGTGGTCAGGCAGATTATCCGCAGTTAATCATCCAGGGTGTGCCAAATTGATCGACTAACATCCCGAACCCATTAGCCCAGAAGGTTTGCTGGAGTGGCATCTGGACTTTCCCGTTTTCTGCCAAGGTATGAAAGAGCCGCTCTGCTTCTGCTAAATTGTCAACGTTCAACGATACGGAAAAGCCTTTTGGTTGTTCGTAGTGTTCAGATGGGCTGTCAGAACCCATCAAATCCCAATCGCCTACAGTCAAATGAACGTGCATGATTTTGTCGTGCAATTTTGGTGATACCTGGTCTGCCATTGGCGACTCCTTGGGTGTCTCTGCGTAAGTCATCATCGCTGCAATGTTGCCACCTAAGCACTGTTCGTAGAACTTAAACGCTGCTTCACATTGTCCGTTAAACATCAAATAAGGATTCAATTTCATGGTGTTCTCCTGGGATTGATTGCGATTAGGAAATGCGTCTTCTGAAATGATGGAACGATTCAGAACCCATTAGTAGTTCAATTGTACTATAAAGGGGTTGCCAATAAGGTAAATTTATCTTAAGCAAAATCTGATTGCCCTCAATCATGCCATCGATCTGAGGCGTTCTTCGAGGTGGTTTAGGGTAGCGACAAGCAATGGAACACGAAACCTGCTTAAACCTGTAATATCTAAAAGATGATTTACTTGGTGCGTTATATGCTTAATTAAACTGGGAAATAGGGTGTACAGTGACTGAATTAGCAACCAATTAGGATAACCCAGCCTGTCGAGCGCTGGAAATCTGGCTACGAGCGAAGTCTTGCCGTTCTGCCTTGGGAATGCTACTTAGACGCTCTTGCAACTGAGGCGACTGTAAGCCCTTGGCAAGATTCCGCATCTCAACTGTTTGAGGTGATTTATCCCATAGTTGATAAGCCCTTTCAAGTTTATTCCATTGACCTAATTGATTTTCTCTTTGCTGTAAATGTGCGATCGCATTATCTAATTTATTTGCCGTCTGCTCCACCTGGGCAACAGCTAAATCGTACTTGCCATTCCAACTACGAAAGGGACTTTTTTGCATCGCTTCAACGGTGGCTAACTGTTCTGATTGTTGTCTTCCTAAAGCGTTGATATGGTCTGTAATCTGCTTAATCTCAGAGTTAACTTTTTGTCGGTCAGCTTGGGCTGGAGGGCTAGGTGGAGGAGAGTTTAAGTAGTTGGTGATATTTTGGCTAAGAGCGAGCAAATCTTTGTCCGTCAAATTGCCTAATTGCTCAACTACCATTAATTGCTTGTAGTGCGCCTGGAAATCTGCTGTCATGACTTCAATAGCTCTGTCTGTTAATGGTTCTCCCTGTTTGAAATTATTTCCAGTTTGAGAAATTCGGTCAAGATGTTTTTGGGATTTGCCTAATTCTCTTGCGGCTCTATACCAATCCCGCAGCATATTTAGCGATGGGCTAGAAGATTTGAGGGTAGCAAGCATTTCGTCAGTCCGCTTATCAACGCGCTCTACTACTTGCTGAAAAAGCTGCATGGGGTCTACTGTCTCTGTCGCACTTGTCGCAGGCTCTCTAGAAGGCACGGGAGAAGTAAACCTTTCGCTAGAAGATTCTTTGTTTATTGGTGGCGCTTCCACCTGTGTAGTATTTGCAACAGTCTCATTAACACTTTGTACAGATTCTTTTACTTGGCTTGCAGTCAAAGTCGGCTCTTTTTCTACTTTGGCTGTACTTTGAGGTACAGGCTTAAGTTCGGTGGCAGGAGTTGGGTTTAATCCAATATCAAACAAGCTTAACTGGACTCCTTGAGGTGCTTCAATTTGAACTTGAGAGTTGGGAGAAGACTTCAAGGATGATTTAGGTTTAGCTGATTCTTCAGTTACTGCCTGTGGAGGTGGCAACGATGACTCTACAGCTTTTTGTACTGACGGATGACTAACCACAGTTGCGACGGTGGGTGCTTGCTCCAAGGGCTGCTCGTTAGATTTTGTAGTAACGGCAGGTACTTGTTCTAACTGTTGGTCAGCTTCTATATGCTGTAGATTTTCTATCTGTATTGGGCTTTGTTCTTGACCTGGTGCTGGTTGATTTAGATTCTCAACCTCTACTGAAGCTGGTTCCTGTACCGATGCTGACTGTTGTTTCGTTTGACTCGCTGATAGTGCAGCTTTGTCAAACCCTTGCTCTATCAGGTTACGAGAGAATATTTGACCAAAAGAGCGATCGGCATTAGTGCGATACTCCCCACCCGTTAAAGGATTCTGACTAGCCGTTTGTGTCAGAGTTAATTGTCCTTGGGCAGAAACATTAAAAACCATTTCCGCATCCAGAAACAAATCCCCATAATTATCAGTAAGGTAATGAGTTAAGTACAGTTCTTTTCCATGTCGTTCAATTGATAGAGGGGTGTAAGGAGCATTTTCAACCTTGAGATGAAAGCTATCACCTTGAAGAACCTCTACGGCTAATCCCGCCTGGTGTAGTAATTTAGCAATATTTTTCTCCGCCGCGCCCTGTTGGTTTTTTGGCTCAAGTATTTGTTTATCTGGCGAAACACTGTTTATAACTTCAGGCGTACAAGCCAGGGGAGTTGACGCTGACAGCGTAGGCACAGGGGGAGTTACCACCCTTGAACTATCTACAGTAAAATCGCCTTCAACCACAGGAATTGTCACTTTCGGGGCTGTAAACCTAGTCTCTGTGGGGGTTGTCGTACCTAAATGTGGTAAGAAGCGATCGCTTGCTATCTTCGGTTCTTCAGTAAAACCTTCGGCGTTGGACTGGGACGTAATCTCAAAAACTGGCTGTGGAGCAACACCATTTGCGTTTTGAGCAACGCGAGTAACAGGTATCCGCAGGGCATCAGGATTAATCTCATTGCACGGCTCCCAGGATGGTAATACCTGCCCTAGCATTTCTCGCGCTACATCTTTATAGTTGGCAGCCCCCAAACCCCATTTAGACTCTAGGTAAGCTAAGACCTCATCAGTTTTATCTGCACCGACGGTGACAGTCATAATCCCCTGGGATTTAGTCTTATTTCCTTCCCTTACCGACTCGGTTTTACTGGTGAAGTCCCCGGTCAGTTGCAATAATCCTTCATTCTTGAAATATATCCCGCCCTCAGCAGTGGCTTTAGGAGTTTTGATAATAATTCCACCAATATTACTTGGTTTAATGTCAGCAATAACAGTTAGATTTTCGTCTTCAGTTTTAACAAGCCCCACTTTTTGCGTCTTGTCAAAAAACTGCTTGATTTGCTTTACCTCCTTGAGCATGACAGGCTTGATGTTCATGTCTATAGCTGGGTCAAAGCCGCGACGCAGCAAATAAACTGGGTGAACTTGCCCCTGATTATCGCTAACTTGGGCAAATTTCCCCGTTAGCTCCGTAGCCATGACTTGTCCACTCACTAGATAACGTTTTTCTTTAGCTTCGCTTTGTCGTTGGTCAAACAGGTCATAAATCGAAACTTCTTGCTTGAGGTTCACAAAACTAGCCGCCGTTTCTACTGGTTCAAGAGTTTGACTGCCGCCCTTCGATAAATTCTTTAACCCGATAGATAACGAACGCACCCCATCAACAACTAATAGCTTTACTTTCCAATTAATAGGGGCAGCAGGGTTGTTTGCCTTATTTTTCTGCTCTACCGCCGTCACTACGCCGTACAGGTAGTTTTTAGTTTTGTTGTCCATCAGGCGTACTGGTTGCCCAACGGGAAACTGTTGAAGCAAGGCGCTAGTCTCAGCTAACGATTCCTTGATACTTCGCTGCTCTTTATCCTGCTGAAAACTCTTACTATTTACATCAAGTTTGGCTTTATTAGTTTGAGTCTGTAACTTGTCAATCTTTGGTGCAAGCTGCTCTAACTGGGTGTTGAGTTTAGCAGATAATTCTACGTCTTTTGAAGACACCGCAGTATCAAGGCTTTGCTGTAAACTACTTTGTTCCTCTAATCCTGCACTGAGCCTCTGTTGAAATTTCTCTACTTTCTCACTTGCTAGAGCTATTCCCGCCTCGCTCAAAGCCTTTTGCCGAGCTAAAAATTCTCCTACGCTTCCACTTAATTGTTCTACCAATTGAGTTGTTACTTCTTTGCCTTTTTCTCGAACATCGAATAAGGTGCGGTCGCTCTGGTTATTAACTGACTCAAACCCCAATTCCCGACGCACGGCATTAATAACTTGCTCCGTCGTATTAGGTTTCGCGCCCGTCTTTGCTTGAACTTCGACTAGGTAAGCGGGTTTAGTAAAAGGACTATCAACATTGGGATTCCCAGGATTAAGGACTAGCCGCGATACTGGCTCCGCTTGCAAATCTAGCTTCTGTGCCTCTAATTCGTTCTCACCTAGGGCAATTTTCTGGGTTAGTAACTCCTTATAGTCAGAGGTTAAAGTCTCATAAAGCCATGCTTGTCTTGCCAAGGACGGATAGGGTTGCTCCTCTGTTGGGGGAGCATTACTGGTGAGCATTACTGCCCGTCCCGTAACTTTTTGGATTGCTTTAGGGTCTTTAAATCCATCAACGCCACTTAGGGGAAAATCTAAATCCTCATGAAGCTCTGGGTTTTGCTCCATCAAGTTCTGTGCCACTTCATTGCCGTAGTCGTTGATGAAGTCGGGCATTTCCGCTAAACCGAAGCTGGAGGAGCTATTACCCGTAGTGTTAGCTTTAAGATGGCTCATCTTCTTCATCAAGATCGCCACCGCTCTTTCTTCCGTAGGCAAATCTTGCCCTACTACTAGCTTAAATACTGGCAAGCCAAAAGTGCCAGGGTACTGCCCCCACATCGGTTGTCCTTTTTCATCTAGCTTGTCAGGAGGATGAATTGCTGGGTTAACTTGTCCGCTCCGGTGGCTGCGACCGATGGATTGCTCCACTTGGTTAACGTCCAGATGGGGTTGAACAATGTACATTACTCGCTGTCTCTGGTCAGCTACAGTCCGGGAGGCGTGGAGGGAGTAGCCAGTAGTAGAGTTGGTAATCACCGCGTCCACTCTACCGTTTTGAAAGTCGTCCATCACCTGCTTTTTTTGAGCCGTGCCGCGCTCTCTAGTTTGGTAAGTGACTACCCCCGATGCCAGGTCTTGAGCCGAGCCGTACTTGAGAATATGGCTGCGCCCAGTTATTTCACCAATAGAATGCCCCGCGTCTTCAATTTTCTGCTTAATGTAGTCAATTGGTGAGATTGGTAACTTGCTCCAGTCGGCGGAGGCGATCGCTCTTTCTGCCCTATTGAAAGCCGCTACACCCTCTAGTCCCAATTCTGTATCGGTTAAGCGGTGAGTGCGAGTTACTTGCTTTCCCGTTAGCTCATCTATAGCAATCCTAGGTGGGTTGTGGAAAGACAGCATACTCAAATAACTTTGGGAAGTTAAAGGTTCGACCGTGAGTTACAAGTTCAAACAGGAGTTTGACAAGAAAAAAGGAATCACACAGGTGGTA
>NZ_JBYCCV010000142.1:0-7255 GCF_057473825.1 Aliterella sp. E5.1 | reverse complement strand
GTCATAGCAGTGTCAGTAGTTGCTCAAGATTCATAATTGTCACACTGCCATATATTGAATCAGCTTTAGCCTCCAAGCTTTCCTGCTCACAACTTAACCCTACAACCAACTGCTTTTGACCGCACCCTCGCAGGAGGCGAGTTCTCTGCCTGTTGCGATCGCTGCTTGTTCTTCTAATACAACTCAAGCGGATACTAATAGTAAAGGTGGGTTCAATTCTGTAGGCACGGTAGCGCAGTTGAGCAAAAATAATCAGTTACTCAACAAAAATTCCGCCGTTGGGGCAGTTTTAGTAGTTCGTACCAATCCAGCAAATAGCCTTAGCGCCGTCAATCCTACCTGCACTCATGCAGGGTGTACGGTAACGTGGGCAGCTAAATCGCAAAAATTTGTTTGTCCTTGCCATGGGTCCGAATTTGGCACAGATGGCAAAGTATTGAAAGATCCTGCCTCTAAACCATTGAAAACCTACAAAGCCAAGATTGAAGGCAATTCTGTTTTAGTTAGCTCGTAAAAGCACTCATTGGCTCTTTGATGAACCGAATATAAAAATGCTTGAAAGTCGATTTGACAACGCGAGGCATACCAAAATCAATAGGCATTAAAGTATCTGGTAGCCGCCAATCATGAACTTGCAGTTCGTCTGGTTGTAAGAGCGGAAAAGTAATACTATCCAAGTCCCCGCAAAGCTCTAATCGTTGACTGGCGGCGATTGTAGGTACGCTAGAGGGGTCAACATTTAAAATATGAGCGATCGCGCGATCGAGAGCAAATACATTACTTGCTGCTCCCAAAATCCCCAACTGTCGGGGTTCTCCCCCACTAGGTCCATTACCTTCATGGGCAATAATACCATCAACAATCGTTAGCGCCGGATTAATTGCCCGTGCCGTTTCTACTAGCATTTGCCCAAACCTAGCACTATCTTTTCCTGCTTCCATATGCCACCAAGCTTTCATTTTGCCAGGAACGCAACCAAATAGATTTTTTACACCCATTGTTAAAGTTAGCTGCGTATGCGACTTAATTTTAGGTAAGTTGATAACTACATCCGCCTCCATTGCTTCAGCCGATAGCAACAGATGGTTAAATTCTTCTCCAGTAGTTTGGTAACGTTGACCGTGAAAATCGATAATTGGTAAGTTTAGTTTCTCAATCCAGGGCAAATAACCATTCGCCGCCGCCACTCCTTTGGCACTCCCAAAAGCTGGACTATCACCAAGGAAAGGTTTGCCCCCTGCCGCTATTACCATTTGAGCGACAATATAGACTAATTCTGGACGAGTAGTACATTCTTTGCCGGGACGCGCCCCCGTTAAAAGATTAGGTTTAAGCAAAACGCGATCGCCCATTTTGACTATGGCTGCCATTCCGCCCATTGGTTCTAGCAGTTTGACAATATTATTTTGCAGCGATTCTAGTTCGTAGGCATCGGCGCGAATTAAACTAACACTGGGTGCGGTCATAAAAATTTTCAATCTAATTGAATTAAATTGGGAATGTAAAAGGAGTTCAAACTCAATTATGAGTTAATTTAATATCACTGAGCCAGGAGGGCGCAAGCACGGGTCCCGATTATTTTACCTGCTTGGCACAGCCTCAACCTCAACAACTAGCACCGCCAAAATCGCCTGAATTAATTGCGTAAATTCTACAGGCTTAGTCAAATGGCGCTGGAACCCAGCATGAAGGGACTTCTTGATATCTTCTTCTCTGGCACAATCTGTAAGCGCGAGCGCTGGGATTTGTCCGACTTGCTTCATTTCTCTAATGCTACCTAGCAACGTGTAATTGTCGGTTTGAGGCACAGCAATATCGCTAATCAAAATATCTGGTTTAAACTGCTCAATAACTTTTATAGCATCGGCGGCGCAACTAACCGCCTCAATAATAGCGCCTGATGCTGCTAAGGCAAGTCTTACAAGTTCTAAGCTATCAACTTCATCAATCTACTATCAAAATGCGGATATTAGTAAGAGGCAGTTGTTGCGGTACTTCTGGAGTAATTGCTGATTCAAAATCGTTGCTTATTGATTCAATGACTGGCAGCATGACAGTGAACGTCGCTCCTTGCCCAACACCAGGACTACTAGCGCTGACTGTCCCATTATGCAACCGAGTTAAGTGCGAAACAATCGCCAGCCCCAAACCTAGCCCATCTGTCGAGCGCGTTGTCGAACTATCGGCACGGCGGAAGCGATCGAATATATGGGGCAAAAATTCTTGACTAATTCCTTTCCCCGTATCTGTTACTTCAATTTGAGCTTGAGAACCATCTTTCTGTAAAGAAATTTCAATACTGCCACCTTTGGGAGTGAACTTGATGGCGTTTGTTAGTAAGTTAGTAATAATTTGTTGCAAACGGCTGTTGTCACCCAAAACTTGACAATTGGCATTGAGTGTCGAGCCTAGTTGGATTTGCTTTGCTTCTGCTGCCAAGCTCATACTGGTAACAGTATTTTCAATCAGCGTAGCCAAACTTACAGGAGTCATAGTTAGTTGCAAGTCGCCGCGAATCATGCGCGAAACATCTAACAAATCTTCAATTAGTTGCACTTGGGTTTGAGTATTGCGTTCGATGGTTTCTAACGCTCGGTTAGTTGTCTGTTTATCCAATTCGCGCGTTCTCAGCAGCCGCGCCCAACCCAAAATTGCATTGAGAGGCGATCTCAATTCGTGGGATACCACCGCCAAAAACTCATCTTTACTACGGTTTGCATCTTCTGCTTGTTCTCTTGCTGCTTTTTCTTGTAACAGCAACACTTCTTTTTCGGCTCTCAATTGCTGGGAGGCGGTGATATCCAAATCAACTCCAGCCATGCGGACAGGTTGCCCATCCTTGTAAAAAACTTGCCCTTTGCTTTGCGCCCACCGAATGTAACCGTTTGGATAAACGACCCGAAATTCAATATCGTATTCTGCGCCTGTCGCTACCGATTGCTCAATGGTATGCAGGACGCGATCGCGATCTTCGGGGTGCAGCCTAGAAACAAACATGGCGTAGGAGCCATCAAATTCTCCAGGCTGCAATCCAAACAGAGCTTCCATGTTGGCAGACCAGACAATTTGACCTGTTAATATATTCCAGTCCCAAGTTCCCATCTGGGCAGCTTTTAAGGCAAGACGCAATCCTGCTGCACTTTCCTTAAGTTCAGCTTCTACTTGTCGCCTTTGGGCTAGTTCGCTCTGAACCTTTTGATAAAGTTCTGATTGCTCAATCGCAATGCCAATCTGCGTTGATAATTGCTTAACTAAGTTAATTTCTAATTCTTGCCACTGACGGGGCATAGAGCAATGATGAGCAATCAGCAATCCCCACAACATTTCTCCTTGAAATAATGGCGCAACTAAACACGCTTTTACTTGAAACTTTTCTAGTTGCTCGACATCCCATTCATCTACTCCAGCATTGTATATACCTATTTTTGCTGAAATTATTTCCTGGCGGTAGTTATCAATGTAACGCTCGGCAAAAAAATTCGCTGACAAAAGACTCTGCCACTCCTCCCCAACAGATTCGACAATTGCCGTCCCGCCGCCGCCTTGTTGGAGTTGAAAAATAATCACGCGATCGGTTTGCAGAAATTGCCTTACTTGCGTCACCGTTGTTTGCAAAACTTCTTCTAGATTTAGCGATTGACGAATTTGCTGAGAAATTTGGCTGACAATTTTTTCTTGCTCAATCCGTTGCTGCAATTGCTGCTGTAACTTGAATGATGCGATCGCGCTTCCTAGGGCTAACTGCAACAGAGGAGGAGTTATTTGACTTTTGACTAAGTAATCTTCTGCTCCATTTTTAATTGCTTGTGCTGCTAATATTTCGTTTCCTTGTCCCGTAATCATTACTACCGGAGAACAGAACTTGCCTGACTGACTTTTCAACGCTGCCAAAAATTCTAATCCATTCAAGTCTGGCAAAGAAAAGTCTAATAAAATTCCATCTATTGGTTGCACCCCACATATTAATAATCCATCTTTTGCCGATTGAGCCTCTACTACTGTGTAGTCATACTCTAGATCGGCTTGCAAATAGCGACGATAAACTTCCCGATCTGGAGCAAATTCATCAACTATTAGTATGGTGCGGTGTTGTTTAGTCATTATGCCTTACATAAGTTAGTTCCGATTGGGTATTAGCAACTTAGGTAATGGTAGCTATATTGCTATTAGCTTAGTGTTATAGGGCTTTAAAATTCAGTATCAGTTGTACGTTGGCGGTTTTATTTTCTAATACAAATAGCCGATTTGTACCAGAAAGTTTAGCCCAAATAGCTAAAAAGCTACAATTAGGGGTACGCCCAAAGACTTACTTTCAAGTTAATTTTACCAAATAAATATTTATTTAGTAAATGTGTGTTTTAGTACAGAAACTTGGCTTGTCATTCTTACGATTATCTAGTCAATAGCTACAATTATTTCATTGCCACCGGAGGTTTAATATTTTTTTAATAACCCAATTATGGGTATCAAATGTAATAGTAGCTACACCAACAAAATAGGTAAAAGTAATTGCGATCGCCCAAAAAAGTTTTGCACTTTATAGGCAGTTAGGTAAATCCCTTTACAAAAGGCTATTGACTTCTCGCCATCTTACCTTTGCAAGCATCGTCCAAAATTTCTGGCTAAACAGAAGCAAGCAAATCATCATAACGGCGCACTTCTTCAATTTTATTATGCTTATCTACCAAAACAACGGTAGGACAGTAGGTTTTAAGCTCTTGGCTGTCAAATTGAGCATAAGTCATAATAATTACCCGATCGCCAGCCATTCCGAGGCGGGCGGCGGCTCCATTTAATTCAATTGCTCCAGAATTGGCAGGAGATGCGATCGCATAGGTAATCAATCGTTCGCCATTAGCAACATTCACTACTTGCACTTGTTCGTAGGGTAAGATGCCCGCAGCGTCTAATAAAGTGCGATCAATACTAATACTACCCACATAATTGAGATTGGCAGCAGTGAGAGTACAATTGTGAATTTTGGCGCAAAGCAGTGTCCGTTGCATTGTCATGGGGCTAGGGAGCAAGAGGAAAAAATAAATATTATCTTTCCTCCTACATTCTAGACTTGGAGTGACAATCGACGGATTTAAGTAGTTTTCGAATCGGAATCTCTACCTTTTTCGCTACCAGCTTTGATACACTTTTCAACCAAAGGCATGACAAATTCTATATCTTGCCAACCGCGAATGTCGGTAACTTTTTTCTCTAAATTTTTGTAACTGCGGAAAAATTCAGCAATTTCATCTAATCGGTGAGGTGCAATATCTTTGAGGGATTTTACATGAGCGTAACGGGGATCTTTGTCGGGGACGCAAAGAATCTTCTCATCGCGATCGCCACCGTCAATCATTTCTAACATTCCAATTGGTCTTGCCGCAATCACGCACCCCGGAAAAGTTGGCTCATCCATTAGCACCATACCATCTAGAGGATCGCCATCATCGGCTAGGGTATTGGGTACAAAGCCGTAGTCGTAGGGGTATTGTACCGACGAATAAAGTACCCGATCCAAAGCAAAGGCTTGGATATCCTTATCGTACTCGTACTTATTTTTACTACCTGCGGTGATTTCGATCAGTACATTGATTAACCCTGGCTTGGGTTGGGCTGGAATGCGGTCTAAATCCACAAAATTTCTCCACTTTAAATTAGGCACTAGGAGACTTGGCAATAATTGCTCCCTTGGAAACGCATTCTAGGATAAAATGGACACCTACGAAAATAGAGCGGGTATTTAGTTTTACCTTGATAGCGGACAAGATGGCTATTTTGCTAGTGACTTCTGCTACGATGGGTCAGCAGACTTAAGAGATACCATGCCGTCTAACGCAGGCATCAGTTATGAGGCTAAAAAACCTATTGAGGCAGATTAGGTCAACAGGTAAAGACGAGAATTTTCTGCATCTAGTTCACGATATAGAAAAAGTCGTTTCTAAGCTGCTTGCTATTGGGATGTTGATTGTCATTCTTATCGCCCTAATTGATTTAGGCATACTTTTAGTTAGAGAAGTGTTTGCAGAGCCTGTGGGTTTTTTTAACACCACCCTCATTGAACTATTTGGATTATTTTTAAATATTTTGATTGCTTTGGAGTTGCTAGCAAATATTACAGCTTATTTAGAAAAAAACGTCATCCAAGTTGAATTGGTAATAGTTACGTCTTTAATTGCGGTGGCGCGAAAATTGATTATTTTAGACTTAAACAAAACCACAGGTATCCAACTAATTGGACTTGCGATCGCAATTTTTGCCTTATCGGTCACTTATTGGATTGTCCGCCGTAGCAATGCTAAACCATCTCTTTAGCGAAAATTACTATGACTTTCTTTCAATTTGAAGCAGATTTTGTTGATAACCTCCGTTGCATTCCCATGCAAGTACGCTTCAAGCTAGATACTTGTGGAATCAAGCTAAAATTAGCAGATTGGAATTGTTTTAGCGAAGCAGAGCGTCAAGCAATCGTCGAACAACCTTGCACTACCACCGCCGAAATTCAAGCTTATCGCCAAAAGCTGCAAAGCTTAGTCCAAAAACACACGGGTACTTTAGCAAAAGATTTGCCTATAGAAGCAGACCCAGAGTGGATGGATTCTACAAATATTCCGCTTGAAGTGCAACAAAAAGCTCAAGAAGTAGTAGGCGTTACTTTGACTGGGCAACAGTGGCAAGCTTTGACTCCATTGCAACGCTTTGCCCTAATTAAACTCAGTCGCCCCAGCCACGAAAACAAAAATTTTTATCCTGCACTGCAAGAATTTAATCTCTACATTCAGTAGTTCTTGTTGACCCCCTATAGCGCGATCCTACCTCAAGATTTGAGGAACCGGATTTCTGCGCCCAGAATTGAGATTTGGGGGCAAGTCAAAATTTTACTGGCTCAAAACCGATTGTTATGGGTTATGGGTAGGTGGCGGCAATCTTACTTTCTTTATATTGAAAGACATATTTAAAGATTCATCTAAATAATCTTTTTTTATAGTTGGAATTTAACTTACTTCATAAAAATTTTACTAAAAACCTGGTTAACTTCACATGAACTTATTCTAATTTTCATCTACACAATACAAATCAGAATAATTACGGTGTCGAGATATAGCAATCCTGAATGGTTCATGAAAATGCACCATACATGAATATCTTTGGGAAATTAAAAATTTGTCGGTGAGTTACTAGCTCAAACAAGCGCTTGACAGCAAAGAAAGATTTACACAGATGATAGAACTCTCGGATAAACCTCTTTGCTTGCAACCAC
>NZ_JBYCCV010000141.1:0-7303 GCF_057473825.1 Aliterella sp. E5.1 | reverse complement strand
ACGTCTGTTGGCAAACAGGACAGAGATAGCGTTGATGTCCGTTGGGCATCTTGCCGTGTTTATGGGCTTTAGAATGATCACACAAAGGGCATTGCATGGACGAGTTGCAGATGAGAGATCCCCTCTACTCTACCAATCCCACGTTTATTTGACGCACTACCATCAAGGTTATCAATGAGCGCCTAGAGCTAGAAGTTAAAAAAGGTGACGTAGTGCAAGCGGGGATGGTAATTTCTAACTCTGAGGTGGGCATGGGTTCACTCAAGGTAGAGCCGCTAATCTACAGATTAATTTGCACCAATGGGATGATCGCTCAAGACCACAGCCAGAAGCGATATCACGTAGGGCGCAACGCAGAGGAAGGCGAGGCTTACGAGTTATTTAGGGACGAAACAATCAAAGCCGACGACCGAGCATTTTTTCTTAAGGTGCAGGACACAGTAAGGGCAGCAGTAGATATTACCAAGTTCACAACAATTGTTGACCGGATGAAAGAGGCAACAGAACAAAAGATTGAAGGCAATCCTGTTAAGTCTGTAGAACTGCTAACAAAGAGCTTTGGCTACAACAGCGAGGAAAGCTCAGGCATACTGCAACACCTCATTCAGGGCGGTGACTTATCGGCTTATGGCTTGCTCAATGCGATCACGCGCACGAGCCAAGACCTAGAGGATTATGAACGGGCGACGGCGTTAGAGCGTGATGGTAGCCGGGTGTTGTCTTTGCCTGCTTCTAGTTGGAAAGAAATTGCGATGGCGAAGTAACTTGCGATGACTAGCTGGCGCGTTACTTCGCCAGCTTAATTCTGGGCAGAAGTTGACGTTGAGGCTTTAACAATTATCGGAGGTTCATATATGGAAAGCAGCATACTTCCAGCATTATTAATGAGCGCGATCGCCTTTTTAATTCCGTTAGCGCAGATTGTTCTATTCAAAGCACTTCTACGTTCTGGAATTAAAAACTAATTGTCCGCAGTCAATCTGAGCAAACTACTTACTAGGAAAAGGAAGGCAAACACTTATGGATTTTGAACGTAGAAAGATTGAAAAACGACACTCTAACAAGATTATTTTAGAGTATGACATTATTGGAGATGTTGATATAGTCAAGTGTCAACAGATAGCTAATAGTTTGGCTGCTTCGATTCCCGTACAGTTATTATACGATCGCCGCATCGAAGTCACTTGTAGCAAAGCTTCGGTACAACCATTGCCCCTGAAGACTTATGACCAGGTGCAACTACCTCCCTTAGAGATGACCGTAAGCGTTTTGGGCAGAAGAAAATAGTATGTACGAACACCACATCAAAGACATGGCTTCGAGTTTAGTCGAAGCAGGGTTAGCTACAGATGGGCAGCAGGTAGAACTTATACTATCGCAGTATTGGGCGGACAAAGTAGCGGTTGTTTGGACAACCGATGACGTGCATAGCGTTCAAGACGATTTTGATGAGGATACTGGCTCGTCTTCTCTCCCGGAAGAACAGGCAATTAATGTATTACAGGAAGCATTCAACAGTCACGATGCTGACAATGGCATTACTTGGGAAAGCTTGCGGTACTGGAGCGAGGAACTTGCGGAGGAATTATGCAACTAAGAATAATCAAAGATACCAACAATCAGGGAATCGGCAAACTGGGTAAAATTGATGGTCAAGTAGGCATGGAACTAGCGAACGGTTACAAGGTTGTCAAGGTCAATGATAAAAGTGTAATCGCGGAGCATGATGGTCATACCGGAAAGTTTCTCTCCATAACCTCAATTTATTATACTGAGGCGACTCGTTGGGGATTTACCGGTTCGGTCGTAAACCATCAAGCGGAGAAGAAAGCAGCTATAGCACGGAAGTTTGAGCGCGGCGAAGCTATTTTTCAGCAACACTACAAGCAAAATATAACCTTGTTATTAGAGGATGCTGTAGAACGTGCGGGTTACGAATTTGCAAAGAAAGTGCAAGCACAGAGGCAGTTGGCAATATCTAATTTTCTAGTAGCTGAGTTGGAAACAGCCGAAGGAGAAGACAGCAAAAAATTTGTGCTGACTTTTGAGGTATCGACTCCAACGAGCGACTACAGAATGTCCAGAACTTTTGAAACAGAAAGCGAAAATCTAGCTCGTGATGAGGCAGTGGAGATGGAGTGGCAATTATGCAGTAACACATCAAAAGTTCTTTTTGCAAAATTAGAGGTGTTATGAGCGACCATATTCTCACTATGGGCGATATCGTCAAACTCAAAGAACTCTACCGTCCAGAAGAATGGGTACTGCTTAAGCCTAGTGGTTGGAGGGGCTTTGAGTTTGGCATTGTTGTCGAAATCCTCTCCTATCAGTTTTCAGTTAATGGTGAATCCTACGGCAATCAAGAGCAACCGCGTAACGTGAGCTTGCACTTGTACGATGCTATGGGACAGCTGATGATCTTCCCGCAGTATTTAGAGAAGGGCTTGCTCGTTCCTACTTATGTTGACTTCCACCTATCCGAGCTAATCTTGTATCGTATTGCTTCCCAAGATGGGTACGAGACTGTAGCAGACCCGCCGGATTGGGAAAAGGTTTGGGACGATGAGAAAAGTATCTTGCGGGAGTTTGGAGTTGATTTGTGACTACAACCTTTGGTCAAGTTATCCGCACGGCGCGTACTCGCCTTGGCTATAGCCAGCGCGAACTGGCGGCGATGGTAGAAGTAGACTTTACTTACCTATCTAAACTGGAGAGCGACAACACCCAATACCCACCCAAAGAGTATGTAATCCAACAGTTAGCGCACTACTTGGGCTTGGATAGAGAGGAGTTAATGTGCCTAACGGGTCGCTTGCCCGAACGGTATCAAGACTTTCTAAAACAGCACTACAAGGCTATGCCCGCGTTGTTCCTGTGGATGCGGCAAGCTCCAGACTTTGCAGTCAGGATAATACAATAGTACATCAGTACCATAAGAGAGGTAATTTTATGGATGACAGCAACGCATACCTGCAAGCAATCTTGCAAGAATTACAAGCATCAAAACAGCAACTTGGTTTTGGGCATTCTCCTAAACCGCGATACATATATGCCAACCGCCAGTATGCTGAGTGTTTGTGGTATTTCTGGGATGGTGCGAACAAAAAACATGAGCCGATTTTATTTCAAGCTTTGACGGGAATTGTTGAGAGGCTAGAAATAGAGCAAAAAGAATATAAGGGTAAACCAGACCATAAAGTTAATCTTTATATTCGTGCTGAGCGTAATTATATAATTCAGTCGGGTTATGAAACACTCTTTGCTAAAGGTTTAATTTACACGCTTGCTACGTTACCAGTTGTTTCTTTCAATAAACCAATGACAATTGCTGTAGAACCTGGAGACACGGAGCAAGTATTATTCTCGCGTGTCTATAACCCAGTAACTGGACGAGCAGCGTATGCGCCCTATAACGAGCCTGTTAATTGGCAGCACACAATAGCACGGGCAATCTCTAAAATCGATACAGCGCACGGGCGGGTAGAGCAAACAACCCAGATACCCCAGACTGCTTAGAGCATTACTTGCCCTAATTCATTAACTAGGGGTTAGAACAATTATCTAGCCCCATTTTGTCATGAAAAAGAGAGAGCTAACAATGTTAGAACCAGTATTTACCAAACAAAAAAGCCTTGGGGAATTACAGCATTTGCTCAAGCATTATCAGCAGGTGTACCCGCAAGCAAAACAGAGAGGAAAGATTGTCTTGCGGCATTACATCAAAAAGGTGAGTCACCAAATTCAACACTTGCAATTCCGTTCCAATCGCCGATAAACGAGAGTAATATGAGCGCCTAAGTCAACCAATTATCAAAAAATATGCAAATTACCACAGTCGGTATCGAGTACAAACAAAAGCTAAATTTGGGAAATTATGAAAG
This sequence comes from Aliterella sp. E5.1, assembly GCF_057473825.1. NCBI lineage: Bacteria > Bacillati > Cyanobacteriota > Cyanophyceae > Chroococcidiopsidales > Aliterellaceae > Aliterella > Aliterella sp. E5.1. The sequence goes on along the minus strand of NZ_JBYCCV010000141.1, from coordinate 3,422 downwards.
TCTGGAACTGGGGATTAACTTGTACGCCAAGGTAGATGTGGATGAAGAAGCAGAAGCAGTAGCAGAGCTTCTGCTGAAACAAGCAGAGGCTATTGTGAAGGCGCAAGCGGCTCCGGTGCTAAAGGGTGTCAATTACCAGGCTCAAGTGAAGCATAAAGAATCTTGGGCAGCAGTGTCGGATGAGGAAAGTAAGTTTTAAATACTTTTGGGAAAAAGGAAACCATGACAAAAAATCTTGAGACTCCAAAACTAGAGGCGTACTTACAGCAGTTCTCATTCCGATAAAGTACAGCTTTAGGATTTAATTACTGTGAGGTCATGCTTAAGGTGTACTGCACTCAAGTGCGAACCGCTATAGTTTCCAATCCAACAGGATTAGCAGAGTTATCCGAGGCAGTAGAAACCGCTCTAGCAAGCGTTGAAGGTTGTGCCTCAGTCGAGCTTGTAACTCCTAATGGAGAAAAGTTTACTTTGCACATTATTCGCAGAATTGCTAATGGCTAATCCACGGTTAAATCAACGTCAAAAAACCTGGCTCAAGTCCTTCCTCAATCAACATCCTTATTACAAGTTACGGCGAATCTCTGAAGGCTTGAGTGGCGATCGCATTTTGCTGTTGGAAGGGATGGAAAGCTTGCCCTTGCCAATGATTCGGGAGTTTGCAGAAGCAACGGCAGGTTATCGGTGGCATAGCTTGAGCGTCCAACTTCGCGTCTACGGGGATGTCCGAAAAACCGCAACTCAAAAAGTAACTACTGTCTATCCGCATTGCAACATCGGTGATAGGATGAGTGACAGCAATAGAGAGGGGCAACTTGCTCTTTCCATTGCAACTGTTCTCGATATCCCAGCACCAGTCAATCCCGTTGTTGTCAACTGGAAACCCAAAGGCAAAGCCAGAGACAAACTAGGCGTTCAGCTAAGTTTACCTGTGAGTGGGCTGGAGGCAAAGTTGTTTGCCTTGCGTCAACAAGCACGTCCTCACCTGCCGCCAGTTTCTTCCCAAGAATTGTTGGCAGAAAAAGTACGAACTTGGAATGCACAGGAGAAACGCGAGGTAGAATTGCCCCAGGTAATCCTTGACTTGCTGCTTGCCCAAAGTGCAACCGACGAGGAGTGGCAGTCAGCAATAGACCTGTTTGAAGTGATTGGGTTGTCGGCAACTATTAACATCATTGAGGATTTGCCAGCATTGCGTCAGCACTTCAATAGAGAGGCTTCTACGGCGAAGGCATCAGCACAAGTTAAGGTTTCTGCTAGTAGAACAAAAGGAAAACAACAAGTATCAGTTACGCAATCATGAAAAAAATCATTGTAACAGCATTGTTATTGCCCTTGCTAACCTTGGCATTACCAGGATTTACTCAAGTAACAATAGACTTCCAATCCCAACCAACTTCCGAGCAGTTGATTCAAGTAATCGAAAATGCAACCAAAGACAAAAACTACTCTACGGCTTTGCGAGTGGCAAATAATGCCATAAAACAGTTTCCCGATCTAGCTGAGGCTTACTATTATCGTGCGATCGCCCTGAGTAACTTAGGTCAATCAGAGGCAGCCCGACTCGATTTCGAGCAAGCCAAAAAGCTTTATCTGGGTCAGCTAAAATCTGGTAAAATTGGCGCTCAGGAAAAAAGCGAAGTAAGGGTAGATTTAGAGAGGATTGAGCAAAATTTGAACCTACTTAATCGGTAAGGTGAGCAGAAATGTTGAGGTTTGTATTTCCCAGCGATTACTTCAATCCCAAAAAGGTAGATGAAACGTATGGGGAGCAGGTTAATTGCCTACGAGATGTAGGATTTGAAATATCATGTATTTCATTGGAAACATTGGCATTGGGAACAGCTAGAATTTTCCCGATGCCAGCGCCACAGTCAAAAGTAGTTTACCGAGGCTGGATGCTTACATCTAGGGAATATTCACTGTTAGTTGATAGTGTAAGAAATGCTAGTAGCGAGGCTTTGACTTCTCATGATGAGTATCTAGCAACCCACTACTTATTTAACTGGTATTCATTAATTCACGATTTAACGCCAGAAACTCGCTTTTTCTCGGTTGATGAAAATTTAGAACTTGCCTTGAGTAAGCTAGGTTTGGGCAGGTTTTTCATCAAAGATTATGTTAAGTCTCTCAAAACCTCAGTGGGAGCAGTAATTAATGAGCCTTCAGCAATCAGAACAGTCGTGGCTCAAATGTACAAGTTTAGAGGCAGTATTGAGGGCGGTCTTTGCGTCAGACGAGTTGAAGATTTTGTTACTAAAACAGAGAAACGTTATTTTGTGATAAATGGCAAATCATTTGCTGCACTACCGGGTGAGGAAATTCCCGAAATTGTTGAGGAATGCGCCAAACGAATTAAAAGTAAGTTCTTCTCAGTAGATGTAGTAGAACGCACAGATGGTTGCAAACGGATTGTAGAAATTGGTGACGGTCAAGTGTCAGATTTAGTTGGTTGGACGGCTGAACGATTTGCAGAGCTTTGGGTAGAAACAGCAAGGGCAAGCAAGTAAGAGAGAATGAGCAAATGTAGTGCTTTAGAACCCGCCCCGACGCGATTCTATGCTCCATTGGGGCTGTTTGCTGAGGAGGATTTGCGCCAATTAAGCGCTGAATATTTAGGCGAAGTTATCGTATCCCCCGGCGGCAGCTTTCGTTATCGCGTGATTTCGGGTCCACTGTGTCGGCTCTACTGGGAGCGAGGGAAACCCCAGCCAAATGTCAACGAATCAGCGTATTGTCGAAACTCTAACGGCAAAGGCTGGAAGCGATCGCATTCTAACTTCCTTTCTTACCAGGTAGCAGGCGGCAACTTTGTCACGGTGCGATGGCAAGTGCCAGTACAGCAGAGTAAAGAATCTGTCGGCGTAAATGCTCAAGTGGCATGAAACCTGCCATACTTTTGCTCAATCGTCATCATCATCTTCTTCTTTTTGTTCAGTATTTTCCGGCGCTTCTTCAGCCTCTCCTCCTCCAAAATCGCAGGCTGACAGTGGCATCATTAGACCCAATAGCAGCAGAAAACTAATAATTGGCGATCGCATCAAAATATTTCCTCCTTTTTTGTCGTTGTCCAGGCGCGGCAAAGACGTAGAAATATAGCATCACTACAGTAAGATTACAAATTATTCTACATCGTCTTGAGCAGAGGTAGAGCAAGTCTAGGGCGCGTCAGCAAGTGCAGGGCAAGAAATATTACTTCATCAGTACCGTAAATAAATAACATTCACACCCGCCAGTTGCAACGACTAGCGGGTTTCGTTTTACCCATAATAGGACTCAACCGAATGCTTAATTTGGTAGTGCGTCAGATTATTGTGGGATAGGTCACGATATCATTCCAAGTCCATGGTCGAGAGGTTAATCCTGCTCGTTGTGCGGCAGTGGACTTGAACCGACTATGCTGCCAAATCCAATTGAAGTAA
>NZ_JBYCCV010000140.1:0-7449 GCF_057473825.1 Aliterella sp. E5.1 | reverse complement strand
ACGTCTGTTGGCAAACAGGACAGAGATAGCGTTGATGTCCGTTGGGCATCTTGCCGTGTTTATGGGCTTTAGAATGATCACACAAAGGGCATTGCATGGACGAGTTGCAGATGAGAGATCCCCTCTACTCTACCAATCCCACGTTTATTTGACGCACTACCTACTAGGCAAAGTTCTATAGACAAGTATAAATAGTGTTTTCGGCTTATTTAAACTGTAAAAAAATCTAAATTTACAGCTACTGAGTAGTAAATAGTCTAATTAAGGCTTGATAAAGTTAGTGATTTTTGCAACTATTTAGCATCTAAATAATTTATTTGTAGTGGGCGGCGCTAATCTCTTAGTCTTACGCACAGTCAGTCTGACACGCTCTAGTTCTAAGAAATGTGAAAGTACATGGGGTATTCCCCGGAGGCAGAGCGTCTCCGGCTCGGCGCTAGTATTGCAAAGCGACCAGGACTTGGTCTTCTATCCTCCATTGGTAAGAGAGCGTGAATTTTTCTTCCGTCCCATCTGCTCACAAATTATTTTTACAAGCGGTCAATTTAAGGAGACAAAATAGAATTATCGACGCTCGTACAGTAGGATGTGGTGTTTACCCTGATTGATGAGTCCTTGTCGCTGCAATTGCTGTACTAGACGTGTCACCGTCACTCGCGTTGTGCCTAGCACCTCTGCAACATCCTGATGAGTCAGGCGGAACGGAATTATTCGTCCCTGCTCTACCCTAAAGCCAAATTTAGTTGCCAACCAGTACAGAAATTGCAGAAATCGCTGCTGAATTTGTCCATGACGAATTCTCACCAATTCTTGCATCTGGTGAATATGGGACAACATCACCCGATGTAAATCCCAGCAATCGTCTAGCTTCAAGGCGATCGCTTTCACATTGGTCAAGCATTCAATTTGATAAGGTTGGATGCCAGCGAGGGGCTGACCAATCCCCTCTCCTGCTCCCCAAAAGCCCAAAGAGATAATGGTGCCATCTTCAGCTAAGGTTAATGTGCGAACTACTCCAATTTCGATTCGCCAGAGAATACCGTTATTTAGCGGGATATACTCTCGTTTCTTAAATGCTCGTTGAATTTGGCGCTCCGTTTGTGCTGGCGCGGTTTTGAAAGGATATAATGCTTGGCGACTCTGAAGATCGAGCGCGTCCATTACCATTACTTCCTCTAGCAAAATTATTTGTTTCATAGGTAATTCCAGAAAATATGCTTTCTTTATCTCTTCAAGCAAGGATGTTGACCTTGAGCGACCCTGGGCATCATCGTCTGACTATTGGGTGCAAAATCCAGACAGTCAATCGCTTCTTCAGAAAAGGCTTTGCACGGATGTACGGTACATTTCAGCAGGTATTCGCCTGTGAAATACTGGCAGCGAGCGCACGGCACTTGATGCAGTTTCTTGAGATGACGGATGCCTTCTTTTGTTGTATGCCAAAGGCTCCAACAGAAAAAAACTGTTAGAAGAATAGCGCAGCAGCTACACCAGGCGATCGCGATCGATTGAATCACTGAGGGACAAATAGAGTAAAGCATGGCTAAGTCCAATTGTAAGAAAGCTCAGTGCTGAAATTTAGGGCTGCTCAACAAGAATGGAAGTTACATGAGGTTCACAATTAGCCGTTAGAAACAGTTTTTCTGATGAGCAGTTGTTCTGACTTGGTAGCAGACTTCGCCAAAAGCTCAAAATCTGTTCTCCCGTTTGTTGAGGATAAAAGTAATGAAAGAAATAGCGCCCACCCGGACACACCCAGAGTTTTGATGCATCTTCACTGAAGTGCTGCTGCCAACGGCGGAGTTGGTAGGGATCGACTACAACATCATCTACACTGCCACACACTAGCAGAGGCACTGCTACTTGTATTGGTGTCAAGTTCAAGCACTTGACAAGACTATGAGGAGATAGCGAATCGTCAAGATCCCGATCCAAAATCTTCACCAACGCTTTTGTCATGGGTCGAGAGGAGCAGCCAAACAACATATCTACCATGCGAGTCAACAAAACCTGACGGCGACAGGGTAGTAGGTTGCGCTGGGTATAATAATATGCCTGCCAATCTAGAGCAGGATACGCACCAACAGACAGTAAAGTTAGCGATCGCACTCGTTCGGGATGTCTTTGGGTATATAGCAATGCCAAGAGTCCGCTAACCCCATGACCGATTAGATGAATTGGGCGATCGTCATGTTTCAAATAGTCATTCAGCAACACTAAGGCAATGTCAAGAGAACAGGGTTCATCGGGCGAGAGTTGATATTCCCAGTGAGCAATTGACGTATGTTGGGCAAGAGATTGCAGCAACGGGCGATTGAATACTTGTAAATGGGGGCTGGCACTTAGGCAAAGCACTTCAGGCAAATTAGACATGATTGTTTGGTATGGGTTGATTTTGCTTACGTTCCAAGTTGTGCGATCGGGCATTCGGTAGGCACTTCGTAGCACTGGCAGCGAAAAAAGAATTCGCTGGGCTGCTTTTGTGTTAGCCATGATTATCTACACTCCAAACTCTCGTTTTAGTTGTGCGACCCAAGTGTTAATGCGCTTATCGGTTAACTCTGACTGATTATCTTCATTAAGGGCTAATCCAACAAATTTGCCGTTCTTGACTGCTTTCGACTCGTTAAAGTCATAGCCATCGGTTGACCAATAACCAACCGTAGTACCACCCAGTTCAGAAATCTTTTCTTCCAAAATACCCATTGCATCTTGGAAATTGTCGGCATAACCAATCTGATCGCCAGGTCCAAAATAAGCAACCTTCTTGCCACTGAAATCGATGTTGTCTAATTCGTCATCCAAGCCTTGCCAATCGGCTTGCAGTTCACCAATGTTCCAAGTAGAGCAACCGACAATCAAATACTCGTAGCCCTCCAGTTCCCTAGCTTCAGTATCCGCAATGTTGTGTAGCGTCACGATCTCATCGCCACCAAATACTCTTTGCATAGTTTCGGCGATCGTTTCGGTGTTGCCAGTTTGAGGACCAAAAAATAAGCCAATTTTAGTCATATGAACTCCTTGCTAATTGTGAGACTGAAAAAATTTAAGTTACAACGTGATTGCCCAAGCTGTTTCGGGTAAACCTGAATTAGGTTCGCAACGACTGAGCAGAAAAACAAGGCTAGTCTGTGTTTGCAATGTATGAGACATCTGCGCTGGGATGAAGATAAACCGTCCGGGTTCGAGGGGAATAATCTCCTGATTCAAGGTCAACTTGCCTTGCCCTTCTAGCACCGCGATCGTCACATCCTTGTCATCGCAGATTTCTGGCAGTTGGGTTTCTGCGCCTAAAGTCATCAAATTCTGTTGATACAAGGTTTGCTGTCCGCTCGTGTATTCAACAATCTCGCAATTAATTACTTGCCCAGAGGAAGCGTTGAGTGGCAATAGCTGGAGATGAAACGGTCGATCAATAGCTGTGGTCTGAGCCATAATAAATACCTTTGGGTAATAATTTTTTAGAGCAGGACTGTAAACAGTTGAGGAGCGATCGCTTAAACTAGGTGCTGCAACAGGTCAAGATTGCTCAACAACAGGTAGGCAAAAATTACACCGCCCACGCCACCAATCAAGAAACCACCAGAAAATTGACTCCACCCTTCAACTGATTGCAGTGATGTAGGAACGTTGGGAACAGTATCAACCAAGGCAAGTTGAGGCAAGTGCAGTCGTTGTTCAAAGGTGGCACTGCCGTAGAGAGACAGACATCCTGTTGCGATCGCAATCAAACTCGCGGCGGCAATTAAGCCTGCTAAATTTGCCGAATCTGAGTCACGCAGAGGTCCTAGTTTGGCAAAGGAACCAATCAGCCAGTAACCGTGTGCCATACCGATCTCCAATCCCCGTGTGAGTGGAGAAAGCCCTGGATGGTAAATGGGCAGGTTTTTGAGGAAATTCAAGGTAAAATCTGAGGAATTAATTGGTGTTAATAGATTGCCAGTTTCCACATTTAACACCGATTGCACCATGGCTTTGCGTTGGAAATTAAACCCTACCGCCTCTCGCCGCGCCCGGATTGCGTGCCAAATGTGACCGCACAGAAAGAAAACTGCCAGCGCGAAGTGGAACGTGGCTAACCAACCGCGAGTAGAGACGATGTCGATCGCCGTCGGTAGTGTTCCTGTAGGTGCTTGACTCGTCAACGTGCCTAATGAACCGTAGAACACTTCTGGATAAACTGTGTTGTTAACCGAGACGAAGTAAGCAGCTAGAAAGCCCATGTAGGCAACAGCGCCAATACTGTAGGACAAATACGCCTCGCCGGAATAGATCAAAATGCGCCGCGCCCAAGCAAATGGTTGAGTGAGAATGTGAAACAATCCCCCTCCAATCAGCATACCGCCGACCCAAATATGTCCTCCGATGACATCTTCAAGATTATCGACGGCTGCCATACCTGCCGCTCCGTGAGTGCCAAACAGGTAGCCAAAAATTGTCACTGGATTGAGGGTGGGATGGCTGATGACGCGCACATCGCCACCTCCGGCTACCCAGGGATCGAATACTCCTCCCCAAAATAGGGCTTTGGCGACCAATAACCATGCTCCCAAGCCTAGCAGCATCAGATGGATGCCTAGAATGGAGGTCATTTTGTCGGCATCTTTCCAGTCGTAACCAAAAAAGCCTGCCCAGGTTGGATTATCTTCCAGCACTCCAGGATCTAGCAAGGCATGGTAAATGCCCCCGGCTGCCAAGATCGTTGAGGGGATAAGGTGCAACACTGCGATCGCAAAGTAAGGGTAGACGTTCGCGATTTGTCCCCCTGTTCCTACTCCAAAGCCAAGCGTTGCCAGGTGTGGCAAAAGAATCAATCCCTGCTCGTACATTGGTTTTGTCGGTATGAAGCGAGATAGCTCAGATAAAGTCATTCCACCCGCCCAAAGCAGAATTAAAGCGGAATGGGCAACATGAGCGCCTAACAATTTACCAGACAAATTGACCAAACGAAAATTACCAGTCCACCAACCTGTTTGAGGAATTTGCTGTTGATAAGGACTCTCGGCAATTACTGCTGTCATGAATAAATCTCCTTGAAAAGTATTGCAGTATGAACCTAGAGTGTCCTTCCTCTCTGCCAGAAACTTGTAAAGCTGTGGCTTGTGTTCTAATCGGCATGAAATCGGCGAAGTGCAATCAAATTTTTACATCCATTTCGGTATGGGTGCAGGTTATTTAGCGTGAGTCAATTCAAGTCGGCTGCGGCAATACAGCCGCATCGCTGATTCGACCTTTGCGGAAATCAAAGCCACGAGCGCGGAGTGAGTGCCAGAGATGTCCTTGCAATAAGAAAAACGCCAACCAGAAGTGAGCATTTGCTAACCACGATCGCGGACTCAAAAAGTCAGGATCGGGCGATGCAAAATAGGGAATAATGTTTTGCCGAATCACCAACGTTGGGCCGTAAAACACTCCGGGATAAACTGTTGCGTTAACTGATACAAAGTAGGGAAAGGTATTCACCACCGTACCCCCTGCCCCAACGCCCCAACCTTCTGCCGCCAGGTGAGGCAGTAAAATTAAGCCTTGCTCGTACATCGGCTGTTGCGGATTGAAATGAGCAAGTTCAAATAAAGTCATTCCCCCTACCCACAGCACAATCAATCCAGTGTGAGCAACGTGCGCGCCTAGTAGTTTGCCAGAGAGTATTAGTTAACCGAGCATTTCCCGCCCACCAAGGAACAGTTTCCAGTGCTTGATCTATCGTTCTGACCATGCAATATATTCTCCTAAATCAGGTTCTCAAAAAGCCGAAGCTTATTGAGAATATTATTCAACTAACTTGGAGGCATCTTAGCATGACTATTGCAATCTTTTCTGATTAAAGATAATTAAGAAATATTAAGATAATAGGGATTAAGCAAAGTTTAACCTATGGTCGTCTCCTATTTTCTTGAACGAATACGATTTTTACCAATTTTAGGGAAAATGCAGTTAAAGTAACCGCGATCGCTGTGTTGTAATGTCCTCTGCTAATCTTATTCCAGAAAAAATTTGCTAATTAGTTGCAACTAACTATTGTTTCCTGTAGAGTTATTGTTGAGTTTTATCAGGAATAGATATCAATAGTTTGCTCCCAGTTGCGATGTTATTGATGAATTTACTGACGGCAATTAGGTATCGAGGGGTGTAAGTGAGACAGGCGCAGTTAGGGCTTCTTCTGGTGGTTACGAGTTCGGTTTGTCTTGGCGTTGCCTTAGAAGCAACAGCGCAGCCCCTTCCCAGTTTGGAGGGAAAAAGCAATTCTCTTAGTCGGATACTACGCGATTCCTTAAGGACTAAAGAAATTCCCCTCCTAAATGAGGTAAAGCGTCCACTCACCAGCGCTCAAATGCTAGTACAGTCAACAGCGCCAGAAGTTGTGCAAGTGACGACAGTTAAAGCCAATCCTACTGAAAAAGGTGTGGAAGTGATCTTACAGACGACGGTTGGGGAACAGTTGACGATAGCCAATCGCAGTGCGGGCAATAGCTATATTGCTGATATTCCCAATGCTCAAATGCGCCTGCCGTCGGGCGGTGGGTTTGCATTTCGCTCCCAAAAACCGATTACGGGGATTACTCAGATAACTGTCACTAACGCAAATGCTAATACTATCCGAGTGACGATGATGGGGGAGGCGGCTAGACCAACAGTTGAGTTATTTGATGGCGATGAGGGTTTGATTTTTGGCGTGAAGAGTGCGGTAGCGTCATCTCCCCAAGGGCAACAACCCCAAACTCAACCAGTTGAGCCAGAGATTGAAAGTCAATCTGATGAACCATCGGCTACGGATAATGAACTAATCGAAATTGTGGTGACGGGCGAGCAAGAAACAGGATACAGCGTACCAGATGCTTCAACTGCGACAAGAATCAAGGTTCCAATCCGCGATATTCCTCAATCAATTCAGGTTATTCCGCGTGAAGTAATCGAAGATCGACAGGTGGTGCGTTTGAACGAGTTAGCCGATAACGTCAGTGGAGTAAGTTGGTAGACATTTAACTTGCAATAACTCTATTTCCTTTATTTCGAAGTTGTCTATTCCAGTTAATTATTAACTCTCCCTCATTGAGCAATCTCTCTAGAGTTTCTTGAAGTTGCTTGACGGACTCAAATAGCCGATGAGCAATGAACTCTTTACAGGAATGCCATACTAATTCAATTAAATTGAAATCTGGACTGTAAGCTGGTAAAAAACAAAGTTGTATATTTGGTAACATTTGCTCTATTTTATCAAAAATATCTTGGCGCTTGTGATAACTGGCGTTGTCTAAAATTACTAAAACTCTCGAACCTATTCGCTCATAAAGTTCTGGTTGATTACCTTGCCCAACCCACTCATACTAAGTTGCGGTCAGAGGTAGTATTTGAAGATGAGGGAAGAAAGTCATTGAACGCAGGCGCTCACTATTAGAAGAAAGTTCAAGTAAGCCTTGGCAAAGTACATCTTCTACCTGTTCAAGGGAT
>NZ_JBYCCV010000139.1:0-7487 GCF_057473825.1 Aliterella sp. E5.1 | reverse complement strand
CATATTTGAGTGCTTTCTCCAACATTTCTTTGCTTTCAGATATCTCCACTTGGAACGGACGACTCATAACTTTTCCTTTCCCCTTACACTTATGCTAATTTAGCGCACCTTCATTCAGAATTGGTATTAGATGAAGCAAAGATTTAGATGGTCACATCTAAATCTTTGCTTATGCAAGTGCTATACTTAGCGATTAAAATACTGAGGATAAATAAAATAGCATGGAGTATCAGCCTTATTCTGTTAGGCAATTACTGGACTCAGTAAGTAGTGGAGGCATCCGAATTCCTGCTTTCCAGCGTGGCTTTGTCTGGGAAATGGATAAAGTTGCCTATTTAATGGATAGTATTTATAAAAGATATCCTTTCGGCTCATTACTTTTTTGGAGAACTAAGTCCAAGCTCTCCATTGAAAAAAGGCTTGGCAGTTTGAACTTCCAGAGCCAAGAGAAGATTATCCTATAGATTATGTTCTGGATGGTCAACAACGGCTTACATCAATATTTTCTGTATTTCAAACTGAATTAGAACCATCTGTAGATAGTGGATGGCTCAAAATATATTTTGATCTTGACGCAGATGAGAATGTTCAGGAAAGCCAGTTCCTTGCTCTACAAAATGAGCAAGTTATTCCACAAAAGCATTTTCCACTAAATGATTTGTTGCCCCTCTGTATTCTCCAGAGGGGCAACAAATCAATTTAATAGTGAACAGATCAGACGATTAGATAAATTGCAAGAGAAGTTTAAGGAGGTTTCTATTCCTGTTCAGATTCTGAAGACAGACAATAGAGCAACAGTTGCAATCGTTTTTGAGCGTATAAACAGGTTAGGTGTAGCACTTGATACACTTCAATTACTATCAGCTTGGACGTGGAATGAAGATTTTGATCTTCTAGAGAGCTTTAAAGAGTTGAGGGATGATCTTGAAGAATTCGGATTCTCTGAAGTTGGAGAAGATTCCGATCTTATTTTGAGATGCGCCGCAGCTATTTTAAAGAATGAACCAACTCCTGATAAATTACTAGAATTAAATGGTAATGAGGTGCGAGCAGCATTCCCAAGGGTAAGAAATGGAATTTTGGGTTCTATTGACTTTATGAGAACACAGTTAAAAATTTCATCACTCAAGAATCTTCCGTATTCAGCATTAATCATCCCTTTAGCTGTTTTCTTTGCAGAGCCACAAGGAAAAGAAGTATCATACAAAGACTCACAAGCTTATGACAGATTAATAAAATGGTTTTGGAAATCTTGCTTCACAGGTAGGTATCGTAGTCAGACCAGAAAAACTACTATAGGTGATATTCAAGAGGTTTTTAAACTTAAAAATGGTGAAGCTAGTGAACTAGGAGAGTTTTCATGTGATATTAATGAAGATTTTTTTATAAGCAATCAATTTAATTTTAATAATGCGAATACTAAAACTTTTATTTTACTTCTTGCTAAGAATAACCCAAAATCGTTTCTGTCTGGTTCATTAGTTGATTTAGAAAAAGTTTTACAAAAGTATAATAAAACAGAATTTCATCATGTCTATCCCAAAGCCTACTTAAAAGATAATAATGTACCGGAAAATCGTATTAGTTGTTTGGCTAATTTTTGCTTCTTAAGTGCGGCAGAAAATAAAAGAATTGGGCGCAAGAAACCATCAGAATATGTTTATTTAATGCCCAAGGAAGACTTGTTAAATGAAGTTTTGAATAGTGCTTTTTGTCCTTTAGATACATTTAATAATAATTTTCCCAGCTTCCAGAACCAACCTTCAAAATTGCTGGCAGCGTTTGCTAAAAAATTGATTCAAAACTCTTAGATATAAACACACTCTGACTAGAATACTATTTTAAAGTACATAAGTTACTATAAAAGCTAACAAACTAGCAGTAACCACAAAAGTCAATATAAAAAGAATTGCGTTGAGAATGAATAACTATATGATGAGCGCATTAACCTCGGTTCATCGCAATTAGGTTTTGCATTTTGTCGCGCAATTCTTGGGCTTGTTTGTAGAAACGCGATCGCGCTTTTACTAACGAATTTTCTATTACAGGCTGAGTGTTGTGTATAGGTTGAATGTAGTAATCTAATTTACTTCTAGCTGCCCACACCCCCATGGAGGGAAACAGTACGAAAATAAACATTAATGGGGATATCGGTAAAAAAGGTAATTGCAACCGTCTAGCAAGTCTTTTGATATTAAAAGCCCAGATGTGCAAATATTCATTACCCATACAAACGACAGGCAAAATTGGGATCGATGAAACTTCGCTTAAACGCATAAAACTTAGGTCAAATGTCTCTAATTGATAGCGTTTTTTCCACCCTTTACTAGGTCCTCGTAAACCTTCTGGGGCATACAGTAAAATAGTTTTTTGTTCTACTGCTTGCTCAAAATCATCCATCTGGGCGCGAACTCCCCCCATCACTTTTGCCCAACCTGGAGGTAGCCACCAAATTAACCAAGGATGTTCAAATAAAGATACATCCGCTAATGGTTGCAATACCCAACCTGGCTGCTTATCACTTAATAGATAACCCAAACTTAAAAAGTCCCAAGGGAAACACATCCCGGCGTGATTCATTGCTACAATAAAAGATTTCGTTGCGGGTAAATTATCAGTTTGGTGCAATTGGGCGCGAAAATAATGGTTGACTATGGGAGCAAGAATTTCCTCGCTAAAATGCTGCTGATAACTCAAGTCAAATTGTTCGCTTTGAGGACGCGGTAGACGACAGCCCAAACGCACCCAGCGAATTAATAAAGCTAGATAAAATCCCCCAGGAATCAGGAACAATAAGTATTCCAGCCAATTCCAACCATCAGGATCGTTTTTGTAGCGTTGCCAGTGACGGTTAAATAAAATTAGCCAACCTGGGGGATACCAAAGACAAAACCAATCGAACCAAGTAAATTGATATTGGCGATCGCTCAAGAGCAACTCAATGCACTCCAATTCAAAACTATCAATGGGCTAGATAAATAGTAACTCTACTTACCTATCGCGCAATAGGTTAAGCAATAGTCACATCTGGGGATAAATAAACATCCTGGATGGCATTGAACAGCTTTACGCCTTCCTCAAAAGGACGCTGGAAAGTTTTACGCCCCGATATTAAGCCCGAACCACCAGCACGTTTATTGATTACGGCGGTACGAATTGCCTCAGCAGTGTCATTTTTCCCTGAAGCCCCACCCGAATTAATTAACCCGGCACGCCCAGAATAACAATTTAGAACTTGGTAGCGAGTCAAATCAATGGGGTGATCGCTGGTTAAGTCAGAATAAATGCGATCGTTTGTTTTGCCGTAACTTTTACCTGAAGCTTTTTCTACGGCTGCATAACCGCGATCGCATTCAGGTAACTTTTGTTTGATAATGTCCGCTTCAATCGTTACGCCTAAGTGGTTTGCTTGTCCGGTAAGATCCCCGGCGAGGTGATAGTCTTTGTCTTGCTTAAAGGCGTTGTTGCGGAGGTAGCACCACAAAATTGTTGCCATTCCGAGTTCGTGGGCGCGGGCGAAAGCTTTGCTTACTTCTTGAATTTGCCGCGTAGATTGTTCCGAACCAAAGTAAATTGTTGCGCCTACTGCTACCGCCCCCAAGTTCCAAGCTTGTTCTACCGAAGCGAACATAATTTGATCGAATTGGTTGGGGAAAGTCAGCAATTCGTTGTGGTTGATTTTGGCAATAAAAGGAATTTTGTGGGCGTATTTGCGGGAAACACTGCCTAAAACGCCTAAAGTAGTAGCTACCGCGTTACAACCAGATGAGATCGCAAGTTTTACTATATTTTCCGGGTCAAAGTACATCGGATTGGGTGTAAAGGAAGCCCCCGCCGAGTGTTCGATACCTTGGTCTACGGGCAAAATTGATAAGTAACCCGTATTACCCAATCGTCCAAAGGAATATAGTTGTTGTAAACTACGCAATACTTGGGGAGAGCGATCGCTTATTGCAAATATTCGATCTATAAAGTCTGATCCTGGTAGATGCAATAAGTCTTTAGAAACTTTGGCTTTGTATGTCAGTAAGTCTTCAGCTTCCTTACCTAGCAGCGATTCAATTGATTGAGGGGCAGATATTGTTGCAGTCATAGCAATTATTCCTCAAATACTTAGGTTGTTAGTTGTTCTTCTGGTGGAAATCCGTGTTGTTCTCTACCTGGTGCGCCATCGTACTTTTTAGAGGTTTTGTACAGTTCAAAACGTCCATCGGCGGCGAAAGTCGCAAATTTATCGCGCAGCGCTTGCAGTTGTTCGGTATTCATGGGCTTAAATCCTCGCGCTACAGATAAGTTTTGTCGCAGCACTTGTAAGGAATCGATTCCACTGACTGTAGTAGTTACAGGTAAGCTCATAGCGTAGCGCAAAGCCTCTTGAGGCGTAATTACACCTTTTTTCACGGGTTCGCCACCACCGCTCATGCTTTTCATCCCAATTACGGCAATTCCCCGCTTATTGAGTTCAGGTAAAACTTGCTGCTCGAAGCTACGGAAGTTAGCATCAAAACAGTTAAGCGGTAGTTGACAGGCATCAAAGGGAAAATTGTAGGAAAGCATTTTGAGATGAATTGCTGGGTCTTTATGTCCTGTAAAACCAACATAACGAACTTTTCCTTCTTTTTTGGCTCTTTCTAAAGCTTCAATTACTCCGCCCTTAGCGAAATGCAAGGCGGGATCGTTGTCATAAATAACTTCATGTACTTGCCACAAATCGATATAATCTGTTTTTAAGCGCCGCAGAGATTGTTCTAATTGCTGCATTGCTACTTTGGCATTACGCCCATGAGTGCAGACTTTTGTCATCAAAAAAGCTTTGTCTCGTCTATCTTGCAGCGCTACACCCGCCCATTGTTCGCTTTTACCGTCGTTGTATTCCCAAGCATTATCTATAAACGTTACTCCCGCATCCATTGCTTCATGGATGAGACGAGTAGCGTCGGCTTGGGTTTTTACCATCCCGATATGATAACCGCCTAAAGCAAGGGCAGATACTTCGATATTAGCGCGTCCAAATTTGCGTTTTGGTACTGTACCGGAAGCTGTGGGGGGAGGAGTAGCAGCGATCGCTTTATCTACATCAATACTTTGCAATACTAAGTCAGTTAAGGCTACTCCAGCACCAATTATCCCTACTCTTTTCAAAAACTCGCGCCGTTTCCAATTAAATAGGGGATTGTTATTTTCGGTCATTATTTATCTCTAATCTATAATTTTGTTTTTATAATTATTCTTTTTGCTTCCTTAAAAACACCTATCTATAGGTAGGTTGAACCCATATAGGTTTTATATGCTTTCTAATTGCACGGCGGTGTTTGTGACTTTGGCAACGAGCGATCTAGATAAGCTAGTGTCGTTCTATACAAGCTTATGGCAAAAAAAACCGCAGATTTATCGGCAAAATGTGTATGCTGAGTTTGAAATCTCTGGCTTGCGATTGGGCATTTTTCAGCCGCATAAAAGCAACAATGCAGAGTTTGCTAATAGTCGCAACAGTAGTATGAGTCTGTGTTTGGAAGTGGAGGATTTGGGAAGTGCGATCGCGCATTTAACTAATATCGGCTATCCACCGCCTGGGGCAATTATTGCAGCTTCTCACGGCAAGGAAGTTTATGCTTGTGATCCTGATGGCAATCGATTAATTTTACACCAGTCTTAAATGCGATCGCCTTCCCCTGGTATTGAGAGGTGTTGGGATGCAAGACATGATTCAAGAAGAGTTGTTGGAGAGATATGCTGCTGGGGAGAGAGACTTTCAAGGTGTCATGTTGTCTGACATCCTTTTGGTTCGTGGAGGTGGAGATGACGTTAGTTTGGAAGGGGTCGATTTCACTGGAGCCATTTTTAAGAAAATTCTTATCGAACGTTACCCAACTACTAATGTCACTATTGGAAGCAAGTTCACCAACTGCAATTTCTCCTATAGTAAATGGGAGTTCTGTCAGATGCCAGACCTGATTGGGTGCAATTTGCAATATTCCGTCATGGAAGGGTGTTTCTTCAGGGGAAAATTTGTTGACTGTAATTGGAGATACTGTCAAATTATTGGTCAATATGTTGATGAATTCATTTTTGAGCGATGTGATTTGAGAGGATTGAGAAGGAGCGATGGATCCTCTATCGGACAAATTGGAGATTATATCCGCAACGCTGGCTTCTATGGGGCTGGTTACGTGAATACCATCGATCCCAACGGTATCTTCCACTCTGGGATTTATTGTGACTTGGCTAGACCCGACCCTAAAGAAATTCCCTTTTGATAGTATCTGTTAGCAGTGGAACCGATCTACTGACCTTACTTGGAGTATATTGACCTAACGTTAATAAATTGTCATAACCAGCATTAAAATTAAATTTAGGTAAATCAGATTGCTGATTTAAGATATTTTGTAGTTTCAACAAATTAATCCGCTAAGTATTGGTCTTTCTCCAATCAAACGCTGTTTCAATCTTAGGTTAAGAAACGCCTTACTGTACTAATACGCTATAACAGGATAGCATGATAACCGTGATAGGGTGTTAGCATGATATTGTCTTTCAAAGACGTAGGCACTGAAGATATTTTTAATGGCGAAAATACAAAGTACGCACGTAAAACCTGTCCTCAAACCCTATACAGCGTTGCATTTAGAAAGTTAGATCAAATCGATTCCGCCGTTGAACTAAACGAGCTTCGCATTCCACCAGGAAATAGATTGGAAGCGTTAGAGGGCGGTCGCCAAGGTCAATACAGCATTCGGATTAATGACCAATATCGTATCTGCTTTATTTGGACACAAAACGGCGCAGAAGATGTTGAAATTGTTGATTATCACTAAACACATCCATTTATAGGAAACCCAGATGATTCGTATTCCTACCCATAGAGTTCCGACGCATCCTGGAGAGATGTTGAAAGCGGAGTTTTTAGAGCCGATGAATATAACGCAGGTTACTCTCGCTCAAGAGATTGGAGTTCCTTACCAACGGATTAATGAAATTATCAATGGTCGCAGAGGAATTACGCCTAGAACTGCGCTACGTTTAGCTAAATTTTTTCAGATGTCGCCTGACTTCTGGTTAAATCTTCAACTGCGATGGGATTTATACCATGCACAGCAGAAGGAAGCAGATGCTTTAGAAAAAATCAAACCGCTAATGAAGAAGTAACGTGCGATCGCGCATTTAACTAATATTGGCTATCCACCGCCTGGGGAGATTGTTGCAGCTTCTCATGGCAAAGAAGTTTATGATGTGCGATCCCGATTGGAATCTTTAATTTTACATCAGTCTTCGTTTTAAAAAATGAATAGAAAAGAAGTTGAGGAGAGAACTATTTTTGTTGGTTTAGCTGGTAGTCATGCTTATGGGTTGAATCATCCTAATACTAAGTTGTGGTCAGAGGTAGTAGAGTATTAAATAGAGAGAACTTTGGCAAAGATAAATGTACAGGAGTCAAGTAACGCAAGCCTGTCCTCATCTAGACCTAGAGACAGTCAAGCAGAAAGTAA
>NZ_JBYCCV010000138.1:0-7637 GCF_057473825.1 Aliterella sp. E5.1 | reverse complement strand
CACGTAAGGCATATGCAGCAAACTCGCCGCCCTACGCCAGTGCCGCTTCTCCCCGCCTGTCATAGTGCGCGGTTGTCACGGGGCTTACATGATCGCAGGCTTTTTCAACTTCAATTGGATATTCTCTATTCTATCGGCGATCGCTTTCCCTCGGCTAAGTCTTCGGCACAATGCTGTCGGTTCGCCATCGTACTCTGGATCGAGCAAGCGATCGCCTGCTACGAGCATATCTGCTGCTATGTCCAGCTTCACTGCCCATTCTGCTAAAGGTAGACTTGCCCAAGTAGCTACAAATTCAGGAATGCTTTTCGGTCGCTGCGCTCTAGGTACATCGCGTCAAGCACAGGTGAAGCTATCGCAAGCTTGGGTGCTGCTTAAGCGATCGCATCAGCAACTTCTGGCTTTAGCCTAATTGAAGGCAACAAAGAATGTTAGCCCAATGATAAGTGCTGATAATAGTATCAATAATAAAGGCAAAATGCTCACAGTTAGAAGCCTTAGCCTTTCCCACTTTGTCCAGCTTATTTTTTGCGGAATTACAGCATTAGGCGGAAAGGCAAACCAACTGCCTTTTTCGTAAAATAGCTCTGTCCAACCATTTTTATCACACCAGCGTTTTTTGCGAATGTACTCAGTTACAGGTATGAAGCGCATATAGTCTATTCAAAGATTACCGTTGACTACAAAAGAAATTGGCACTGCGATCGCCCATCTCTACAGAATGTAGTTTATAAGTATAAATCACGATCACACATACGGCGTATGTAGCAGATTCGCCGCCCTACGTTTAGCTGGTTCTTTTCTCCTATCATACCGCGCGGTTATTACAAAATTATAACGATCGCAAGGTCTTTTAATTTCGATTGGATGCTCCTATGAATCCAAGTACAGGCTAGAGCTATCTGTCGGTCGCGCATGAAGATAACGCTCAGTAGTGGCGATGTTTGCATGACCCAAAGTTTCCTTGACCAAATGAATAGGAGCGCCACGATCCATCGCGTGAGAAGCATGGGCGTGGCGCAACCAATGAGGACTAATACCCTTGGCTATCGTGCGCTCCCCATTGCACGGCTCTTTGCATTCCTACTCTAATTGAGTGCGATCGCTTTTGAGCTTGAATGTCTACTTGATGAGCTTGAATGTCTGCTTCAATAGCTTGCTCTATTGGGCTTGGTAACCCATCAATAATTTCCTGTTCTTTTTGTGATAAATCCTTGAGCTTCATCCGGCGCAAATCGCGCAAAACTGATGCTGCATCGCTTTCATCATTAAATTTGTAGTATTCAGTTAAACTCCCAATCGGGTAATTAAAACGAGCATAGCGATATTTAAAATACTTTTCTACGTTGCCGCGATGCGTCCAAGTCCCCAGCACCTCGACTGATACAGGTACGCCGAAGTGCGATCTCAAGTCCTGTTCGACTTCCGCGACTCGTTCCTCGATTGGTCGCGTTGTCACCCCAATCTTATAAAAGGTTTGCCTGTCTGCTGTTGCTTCCAGATAGTATAGATTATTGAGGAGAATCTTTCGCAAAGATGCGCGGTAAATCCGTAGGTCACTCAAGCACTCGGTAGGAAGCGGACTATTAGAATCATAAGCCTGATCAGTCACATCTTCTAACTCGTCCAGCTTCTCCAATAACAGTGGTTCCTGTACAGAATTAAACAGCATTAGCGACAATGCACCGACAGGTATTTTCCCCAGCTTTGTAAATTGATAGCCTCCTCCGCGCCCCATAAAGTCGTTGTACTCCAACAACTCCTCCCGCAAAAATGCTGGAAGTACATTTGAGCGCAAAATCTTACGGTTGTTGCAACCGTATCGCTGCCATAGTTTCTGTAAATGCTCTAATTCTTTTCCTGACAGGAATATATTGAATTGCTCGTAGAGAGGTAGAGTTGGCAAGTCCCGGTTCTTTTTTTGCTGCACCTCGCGGCAAGTCTCATTTGTATGCGCGAAGTGGTGAGCCTTAATGCGCCCTTTTTTCGCTGTCAACACGCCTCGGCAATAAGGACACATTAGATTTGTGCTGCCGCTAGTTACATCTTCTATGGCAATTAGGAAATTATCAGCATCAACCCCATACTTTAGCCAAGACATACTTTACGGACTAGCCTTTTTTTGATACACCTAATTTGTGCGTCTGAAGGACATTTGTTCGCGCGATCGCAGTTAATCTAACTGTATCAAAAGAAGGGTGTCTCAAAGAGCTACTTATTTATAGCTTTCTTGAATTGCGTTCCTGACGCGATATCTGTCAATACCTTGATTCTTACTATTTTCGGCATCCAGATTGCTCAACCTAACTGCCTATACTTGTCTTGGTCGCTAACGCCCTTATAAGGAGTATGCAGCAGATTTGCCGCCCTGCTTTTAGCCGCCTCTCCCCGCCTGTCGTACCGCGCGGTAGTCACAGGACTAGCGATTTGCTGCCAGTTTCTGCACGGTACTTGCTGTCAGAAGTTATTTCACCCCGCTTTTTTCTCCAAGAAATTTTCTGTTTTCAAGCACTTTTTGCAACATACCTTAAGCTTCAGAGCTAACTCTTCCTCTGTGGAGAGGTTGTACAGTACAACCTCTCTTATGGTCATGGCAGTAGCTATCTCTGTTGTTGACAATTGCAAAAATCACATCCGCTATGAATATTCCGTTTTCTCGCTGGACACTGATGTCAGAAACCTACTTTAAGGTTCTTCCAGCAGTTCGGAGTTACTTAAATAATTGGAAGACCCAAGCGCAGCAAATTCCAAATTTAGAACTGCGTAAACAAGCTCTAAAGAGCATTGAAGCCAAACAATTTCATTGTGAAGGTGGCTCAATCTACGGATTACTTGCTAGAAGCCACTGGCGTGAAGCCATTAGATTTATTGTTGCTTATCAAACAATTAGTGATTACTTGGATAATTTGTGTGATCGTAGTAATTCACTAGATCCCAAGGATTTTCGCGCATTGCATGAATCTATCTTCCAGGCTCTCACGCCAAATTCAAAATGTACAAACTATTACCGGGTTCGTGACGATCAAGAAGATGGCGGCTATTTAAGAAAGTTGGTAAGAACCTGCCAGGAAGTCTTATGCAGAATACCGAATTACCCAAAGATTGCTCCAACCTTGCATGAACTAGCTAATTATTACTGTGATTTGCAAATTTATAAACATATTAAGGTTGAAGAGCGAGTTCCACGATTAAAGACATGGTTTTCTTTACACCAGAAACAATTTCCTGAATTAAGCTGGTATGAGTTTTCTGCTTGTACTGGTTCAACTTTGGGAATTTTTTGTTTAGTGGCTTACTCGTTGGATCAAGGTTTATCTGATGAACTAATAAATCAGATCAAAAATAGCTATTTTCCGTGGGTTCAAGGGCTACATATCTTGCTCGATTACTTAATTGATCAAGAAGAGGATCGAATTAATGGAGATTTGAACTTTTGTTTCTATTACAGCAGCAAAGATGAAATGATTGAGCGATTCAAATATTTTATTGAAAATGCAACAACAAGTGTTTCTCAATTACCGGATACTCGTTTTCATCACCTGATAAATCAGGCATTGCTGGGGGTTTATCTTTCAGATAAAAAGGTAAGAAGCCAACAAGATGTTCAAGATGTGGCAAAACACTTGCTCAGTTTGGGTGATAGCCCAGCATCCTTTTTCTTTCAGAATCGTTTATTCATTTCTCATTATTGTTAATAGCCTGGGTAAGCTGATAGACACTTAACTTGCAATAACCCTACTTTCTGTATTTTGGGCTTGAATTTTGTTTAAGTACCGCTATTAGTTTTGGGTTTAGAATGCGCGATCATCCATACGGCGTATGTAACCTAATTGCGCCACCTTACGCCAGTGCTGCCTTTTCCCGCCTATCATACCGGGCGGTAGTCACAGAACTTGCATGATTGCAAACTTTTCCAATTTCAATTGGATGCTCTCACGATTCCAAATAGAGACTAGAACTATCCGTCGGTCGCGCATGAAGATAGCGCCCAGTAGTAGCAATGTTTGCATGACCCAAGGTCTCTTTGACCAAGTGAACTGGAGCGCCGCGATCCATTGCATGACTTGCATGAGCATGACGCAGCCAGTGCGGTGATACAGTGTCAGCTACAGTCGCCTCTAATCCTGGCACTCTTTTTGCCGCCGCTTTGACAATGCGATTGACCTGCATCTCCAACAAAAACCCCTTTTTCTTACGGCTGGTAAACACTGGTTCACCAATTGCCGCGTCACCCCGCATCAATTGCAATTCCTGCCACAGCGATGCAGGTAGCTTGATTGCCCGTGTTTTACCACCTTTACCGTAGACCAACACCTGTCCCCCGACATCCCTTGGTTGCAACGAGAACCACTGCAATTGCGTCACCTCTGACACCCGCAATCCTGCAACATACAGTAGCTTCAGCAACGCTCGGTTGCGCTGATTTGGTTCTAAACCAATCATCGTCTGTACTACCCATTCCGGTAAAATCCGCTCTGCCAAAGAATCCTTCACTTTGGGAAGAGTTACTGCTCCGGCTGGGTTGGCTTTCAGCAGCCCTGTTTTCTGGTGAGCGAAAGTAAACAGAGATTTGATTGCCGCGATCGCCCTAGCAACAGAAGAAACAGCCAGGGAACTTTGATTGAGAGCAGTTGCATATCCTTGGACATCAGCCAGCGTTATTGACTCAATGGGTTTATTTACAGCCCTAAGAAATTTTAGTGCTTCGCGGCGGTAGTAACGCTGCGTATGCGGTGACTTGCCGTGAAGCCAAAGGTCGAGCAACCCCTCAGTAGGGGTAATTGTTGCACTAGAGTGAGCGATCGCAATATTGGAGGTTAAAGAGGGGTGGTCGGACATGAAAGAGGTATTACTCATATAATATTTCTTAACCCGGTTTTCTGTTCTGATGATACTCATACCCCAAAATGACCGAACCATCACCCCCACGTAAACGGGGTAGACCCAAAACTGGAAAAAAGAAAGATCCTAAATACACGTTAGCAAGCGGTTTTGTCCTCAAAACTACTGGCGATGCAGCAAGACATTTTCTAATAGACAACGATGAGTTTAAAGATATGGGCGATCTCTTAGACTCAGCTATAGTTGAATTTTTGTCCAAACGAAATTACATTAAAAGGAAAAGAAATCAAAAAAGCAACCCTTAATATTTTTGCCGCAGCTTTGACAATGCGATTGACCTGCATCTCCTTCAAACGCCCTTTTTCTTGCGGCTACTAAATACTGGTTCACCAATTGCCGCGTCACCCCGCATCGATTGCAACTCCTGCCACAGTGACGCAGGCAGCTTGATTGCCCGTGTTTTACCACCTTTACCGTAGACCAATACCTGTCCCCCAACATCCCTTGGTTGCAGCGAAAACCACTGCAATTGCGTTACCTCTGACACCCGTAGCCCTGCAACATACAGTAGCTTCAGCAACGCTCGGTTGCGCTTATTTGGCTCCAACCCAATCATCGTCTGGACTACCCATTCCGGTAAAATCCGCTCTGCTAAGGAATCCTTCACCTTGGGCAGAGTTACCGCTCCGGCTGGGTTGGCTTTTAGCAGCCCCGTTTTTTGATGAGCGAAAGTGAACAGAGATTTGATTGCTGCGATCGCCCTAGCAATAGAAGAAACAGCCAAAGAGCTTTGATTGAGGGCAGTTACATAGCCTTGGACATCAGCTAAGGTTATTGACTCAATGGGTTTATTTACAACCCTAAGAAACTTTAGTGTTTCGCGGCGGTAGTAACGCTGCGTATGCGGTGACTTGCCGTGAAGCCAAAGGTCAAGCAACCCCTCAGTGGGAGTAATTGTAGCGACCCACAATACTAAACGCTCCAGACCACAATAATCGCTGTTTTGAGACCAGATTAACTGCAACTAAAACTGCACTTGAGACCGAATTAAATCCAACTAAGACCAGATTATTTGCAACCAGACCACAATACTAAAGTTGAGACCAGATTAACTGCAACTAGAAAATGAGCAGAAACTTAAGTAAAGAAAACGAGCGTTTTATTTACTGAAAGTTGACCAGTTGCTACGCAGCAGTAAATAGTCATTTCTTAGGTTAAATAACTCAGTAATTTTATCTACGGCAATATATGCCAAAGTAACAACGAGTTTATTGACTTCTCTGACATACCATTTCCTAGATATGAGTTAGAGACATGGTTTCAAGCAATAAGCTTATAGTTGCAGTTAATGTGGTCTCAGTTGGATGATTGTGGTCTGGTTGCAAATAATGTGGTCTTATTTAGAACTAATGTGGTCTCAAGTGCAAGTTTAGTTGCAGCTAATCTGGTCTCAAAAAGGCGATGATTGTGGTCTGACGTAATTATGATTGTGGGTCGCTACAGGTAGCCGGGGTGTAAGACATTCAAGTCCGTCCCTAGTTGGGGCAACCAGCCCTAGAGCGATCGCCTTGCAACGCGGCTCCATTACAATGAGCAAATACCTATTGTGTCACCTCTAAAACCGCCTGAGAGTATTTTCCGTAACCCTATTGCTGGTTTTACTTTTGAAGAACTACCTACCCTAGGCTTTGTTACCTTTTTAAGATAAAATGTAGGTAGTTATAAATTTTTACCAACGTTTTATCTTTTACAAATTAGTTGTTGAGTTTTAATTGATTATGAATAAAACCCAGCAGGTTCTAGAAGTAGCTCGTAATGTAGGAGTAATCCGTGCCAAAGATATGGCTTCACGGGGTATCCATCCCTCAGTATTGCAACATCTAGAGCAGCAAGGTCTACTGATAAGATCGGGGCGTGGTCTTTATACCTCTGTGGAAGCAGACATAACAGAGCATCATACCCTTGTAGAAGCAGTTAAACGAGTGCCAAACGGTGTTATCTGCCTGCTCTCTGCACTTAGCTTCTATGAACTAACTTCCCAAGCTCCGTTTGAAGTCTGGATGGCGATTCCTCAGAAAGCTCGTCACCCAAAAGATAATCTTCTACCTCTACGGATTGTCTATATGTCAGGGGAAGCTCTAGACTTGGGCATTGAAGAACATCAAATTGAAGGCATTACTGTCAGGGTGTACTGCATTGCTAAGACCGTCGCGGACTGTTTCAAGTATCGAAATAAGATTGGTCTAGACGTTGCTCTAGAAGCTCTGCGCCAGTGTTGGCGAGAACGGCGATGCTCAATAGACGAAATCTGGCTATATGCCCGCTTCTGCCGTATGGAGAATGTAATGCGCCCTTACCTAGACAGCCTAGAATGAGCCAACAGCAAGCCAAAAACTATGCGGCATCAGCGCGCGCACGGCTGTTACAAAAAGCGAAACAGCAGGGGGAAACGTTTAACCTCCTGCTAACTCGATATGCAGTAGAGCGCCTTTTATATAGGCTGGCGAAATCTCAGTACAGTAATCAATTTATCCTCAAAGGAGCAACCCTGTTTACGGTTTGGCACTCCTCACCCCATAGAGCAACTA
This sequence comes from Aliterella sp. E5.1, assembly GCF_057473825.1. Taxonomy (NCBI): domain Bacteria; kingdom Bacillati; phylum Cyanobacteriota; class Cyanophyceae; order Chroococcidiopsidales; family Aliterellaceae; genus Aliterella; species Aliterella sp. E5.1. Next base: position 207 of record NZ_JBYCCV010000138.1, on the reverse strand, counting down.
AAGACTTGGATTTATTAGGCTACGGTACAAACAAAGTTTCCTCTCTTGAGCAAATTTTTAAGACAGTCTGTCAAGATTCCTATAGAACCCATTTGACATCTCTAAAAGGCGGCAAGTCGCTTAATCATTAACCTGACGAAGCAGAGATTGAGCTTCGTGGTGGCATTGGTCAAGGTGCGCTCAAAGTTCTTAACGAGGATCTTACAT
>NZ_JBYCCV010000137.1:0-7679 GCF_057473825.1 Aliterella sp. E5.1 | reverse complement strand
AAGCATGACCTCACAGTAATTAAATCCTAAAGCTGTACTTTATCGGAATGAGAACTGCTGTAGTATTAAGTAAGTTATGCTTTCGGTTTTTGAAAGCTAGGATACCGAATAAATTTATGAAAGCAATAGCGATGGCTGAGGAATTAGACGAATTTATTGAGGTTGAAGATTCGCAACCAGGACTAATAGACTACACTATCGTTCACGGCTTCCGAATTCTTTACGCCGATCGCCCAGGATACAACTAATTTGTTGTTGCCAAAAAAGAATAGGCTTTGCTAAAGATAGACCACTGCCATACGTTTATTTGCTGGGTAGCAAATGCGAACCATCCAAGTTTGGTAGTCCTGTAATAAGTCAGCCTACTAAAGATAAATCGTTCAATTTCTAACTATGCCAGAACTACCCTTACTTGTCCTCATCGCGATCAAATTGGTTGTGCAAAGAGCTTTAATTGCCCTCTACGCAACGCGAGTTTCATGCCCAGTTAGAGATACCTTGGCTTTCTCAGAAAATCTAGATAGCCATATTGGAGCCATCTGGTTTCTCATTTATCACTACAATCAATCCTTACTTTTTTAGGTTTACTATAGAATTTATCAAGTAATGATTTTGGTTATGGGCGCGCACTCGTGCCACCTCCGAGGCTCCAGATAACGCTTCAGTCACACGGTGAAGATTATCCTATTTTGAAGCGGTTCTCATAAGTAAATACAAGTCTGATACTGCTCAATCAAACTATGCAAGCAACAATTGAACAAATCTCCCAAATTACTGTTTTTGGAGGTGTAGGACTAGAGGAATTAGCAATTTTGTCACCCTACACTCAGTTGCAATTCTATAGTCAGGGAGAAATTATCATGCATGAAGGCGATCTCTTACCTGCAAAGCTGTATTCTCTCCTTAGCGGCTCAATCCAAATTACTAAAACAGCATCAACAGGAAAACAAACGATTCTTCGCACCCTACCAGCCGGAGAAGTTTTTGCTGCACCTGCACTGCTGGGAAATGGTATTGCTCCTGCAACTGTAACGGCTGAATGTGATTGTCAAATTCTTATTGTAGAGCGAGATGCTTTACTTAATGCTATTGGGCAAAATCCTGAAATTGCTCTGCGGATGCTGATGGTTTTCAACTCCAGGCTTCAGCAACTGCATGAAACAGTACACGGGTTAATTTCTGAACGAGCGATTGTCCGACTAGCTCGATTTATTCAATATTTTGCAATGCAATATGGGACTGAAACAACTAAACTCGGTGAGTGTTTGAAAATTAAATTACCTTATTATCAAATAGCTCGGAGTATCGGCATTACTTATGAAGAATGCGTGCGACTAACTAAAAGTCTTAAATCTGTAATTTCCTATAGTCGGGGTGGTAAGATTACGATTCTTGATGGCAAAGCATTGGAGGCGACTGCTAATGGTACAGCAGAGGTCAATTCTTGATCTATAGCGTTCGCAGACAAGAGCAAATATGATACCTAGCCGTTTATCTTAAGCCCGTCCAAGACTTAATCTACTGTTATTTAAAGCATTACTAACCATGCTGGCAGAATGGCAAGGCAAACACCAGCAAAGGTAATTAGCTCATTAACAACTGATTTTTGTTCTCTACAGAGAACACAGAAAGCATCAATAACCAAAGCAGCGATCGCTCCTGCATAAATCCACAGTAACATTGGATGATTGAAGTAAAGATAAAGTGCGATGTTAAATTTCCCTACTTGAGAATAGCTTATTAGGCTGAAATCATGGCTTGCTCTCTTTCACGAGCATCCACAACGAGAGGTAAGCAAAGAGCCGCGATTGCCTTTTGCCACTCTTGGCGAACGTGCGCGTCTTCGACACCATTAAACAAGCTTACCAAGCGGGGAACAGACGCTTCTAAGGCTCGACGAGGAACTGGTTTATGTAACGCAACTAGGCTGCTCAGGCTTTCTTGATTGTTGACGAAACCAATTACCCATTTTGTCGTGTGATCTGGACTATCAGGAACACGCTTGACTTTTAACTCATTTTTCAGCCAGTTGTAAAAAGGCGGTAGTTCTTTGGCTAAGACGGCTCCTGCTGTGGGTAAAGTTTCCTTCAGCAAGTTGATGTCTAAGCTGTCTAGCTGTTGCTTAAGTTCAGGTGAATTGAGACACTGAGTTAGTGGTTTTGAGAGTAACGTTTCTACCTGAACTTGGGGTAAATCTAAATGTTGGGCGAAAGTTGAAATTATTGATTCCATTATTCAGAAAAAAATTAATTAGTATCTACCTTTTCGGAAAGTGTTAACAAAAATGCCAATTTCTCTTCAGACTTTAATGAGTGGGGAGCATTGGCAGGTATAAACACAAAAACACCTGGTTCTAGGGCAATATCTTGTCCCGACAAAGTTAGTAAACCCCGCCCTTCAATCACATTAACAGTGGCATTGCGAGGAGACTTATGCTCAGAAATCTCCGTGTTAGCTGTAAGACAAAAGAGCGTATATTGACAAGCTTGATCTTTTAGCAATACTTTATTGAAAGGTCCAGCATCAGGATATTCAATTTGTTCTCGCAATTGGGTAACGAAAGATGAGTTTGTTGTGATTTTAGAAGTCATAGGAATTCAGAATTTTGGATTAATACTGCTAGTGAGCAACGGCACACAGAATGATGTAACCTAGTTCCTGACGATATTTCTGGAAAACAGAGCGCATTTCTAAAAGCCTTTTGCGGATAGGTTTGTGGGTCAAAACATTACCCAAAATCCGAATTGTGTCTACAATGCCTTCATCTTGAATTATTCGTCTCAAATTCAGTAAGCCCATTGATCCAGCTTTATGCTTTTTCACTTGTAATCCGGCGGTTTCACAAGCCTGAATCCAGTTAGCTTCTGACAGGGGTGTAGAATTTACTCGGATTACTTGCGCTAGTTCAGAACGAATTTGTTCTTCTTTGTCACGGGCTAATAATTCGTGAGAGAGGAATTTACCTTTGGGTTTGAATTTATTGTGAACGCCAGCTAAAATCTTTGCTTTCCCCAGTGGGGATTGCATTGTGAGAATTGCTTCGGCTAAAACGTAATCAAACTGTCCTGGTATTGCCTCTAAGTGGAAAATATCGCCTTCGATAATTTCGATTTGATTTTCTAAACCAGCAGCACGAATATTGACACGCGCACGAGCTACACTATCAGAATCTTTTTCTACGCCAACGACTTTAACACCGTAGCGTTTAGCAAGAGCGATCGCACTGTAGCCAAAACTCGAAGCTAATTCTAAAACTGTTTCGCCAGGCTGAAAATTAGCCCACTGAAATAATTGCTCTGTGGCTCTTCTTCCCCCAGGACGCAGATATTTTTTGCCTGCTGCTGCTAGAACTTGGTGTCCTGAAGCGGTTTGAAAGTTGAGGGTAGCGTTGGTCATATCAAAAGACCCTTTTAGTTGGTACACTTCCAATTTGCCAGGTATTCTCAATAAAGTCTTTGAGCTATCTCATATTGGTGACATTAAAAATACTGTTCTAGTTACCAACTAATGACAGCAGCAACAACGGTGGTATTCGCAGAAAGCTCTACATTGTGAAATGACTCATTTGTATCTTCTATCAGACTGTTAGGCAAATTTCTTACCAGCGCTACTATAGACCCTGCTAGGTCATTCTCAGAAAATTGTTCAGGCAATCTTTCTTTTAGTTCTTCAGAGCGGAGGCAATCCATGAAACCGCGTATCAAAACCGGAACCTTACCAGCAGGAGTGGTATAGATTAAAGCTTCATTTTCCGCCAAGGGTATTTGACGAAACTGGTTCAAATCACCCCATCCTAAATATCGACATTCAAGGCTGTTACCAGCACTCATCATCATTGTTTACCTGCCCTCCAGTCAAGTTTGATCCTCTGGTATTACTGACTGCTTACTCCATCAGTTGTGCGTCCGCTCATCTCGCTCGGATATATACGGTAGATGGCGATTACCTCTGCACGTCCCCATGAATCGATCCAAGTTCGATTGATAGCAGGCGAAAGGGCTGGGTTACGCTCTTTGATGAACTGCATAGCACGATCAATGTCTTGCTGCTCTGTGAGGCGCTCGGCTCGACCCGCAACAATTACGCTACGCCAATGAAGGGGTCCGTGAATTTCTTCGACCTGTAGGCACACTTCTGGGTTCGCTTCTATATCATGAGTCTTCATGCCTTCGGTTGTAAACAGGTAGATGTCCTTTTCTTGGAGATAATAATGCATTGGCATCACGTAGGGTTTTCCTTCATGTATGAAACCAAGATGACCGTATCCTACTTGTTGTAGGAAGTCTTGTATTTCTTTTTGTCCCATTTCATCAATGTCTAACATAGTAATTCTCTTGCCCTAAATTCAGTTGACTTTGCTTTTCAGACCTTTAGTTATGTTTGAGTTCGGGTTATAAAAATTCTACTGGTTGCTTTTCCACTGCCTCTCGCACGATGTCAGAGGTATGTGCGTTAATTGCAGCCTTAACTGATTCTCTTAGAGGTAATCTAATAGCAGCGTGGGGACTTTGGAAGGTTTGTTGGGCATCGGGTTGTTGGCAAGCAATCATCGTTTTGACGTGTTCTAGTTCATCCTCCCTAATAGCAACAAATACATCGTAGAGATTTTCAATTTTGGGACGACGTTCTTGAGGAACCCGCGTAGTTTGAAATTCATCAAATAAGTAAAGGTCGCCATCGCGGTAGTAATTAATGGCGATTTCCGGTGCTGGTAAAGTTTTAAGTTCATCACCATGCTCTTTTATGAAAGCATCATAGGTATGGTATGCGTGTTCTTCCACCTGCTGCATGAAGTTGTAGGCATGGCGGGGTGAAAGTACATATACAAAGACAACAATCCAGTAGTAGACAAAGGCTCCTGCATGAGCAACAAAGCGGTCAATCCAGTATTGATTGCCGCCAAGAGACTCAGCAATGAGCAAGTGATGTAGTTCGTTCCAGGATTCGGCAAAGTGGACTTTTATCCAATCTGCCTTACGCCACCAACCCATTGTTTCATACAGATGTAGGACGGAGGTAAAAGCAAAGTAGGGGACGCGAGCAACTGTCTCCAATACATAAAATCGTGGATATAGGCGAGTACGATAAAAGGTATTCAGTAGTGCTTCTAAAATATTAACGAGTAGTCTGATCATTTTGTTATCTTCCTTAAGTTTGTTCCATCAAAATACATCAATCTTAGCTTTCTCTTTTCAAAAGAAAATATTCCATAAGATGTAGGTTTGACAGATTGCATTGAGCAGTTGATTAAGCGGATGTTGATGAAATCATGATGATTTTTAGGTAGTTGTTTACGAAAGAATTAGAGTTTCAAGTTTCACATTTGTCAATTTTTATTATGGAATCAGCAACGCCATTAAGCAAAAACAAGTTTGGGTTCAGGAGTATGTCCAAGATAGATGTGTGCCGCAGACTTCAAAACGATTTCAGAATAAAGAATCTTCTGCATATCTAAACTGGGGAAGCGACTGGCAATAGTCCGGTAAGCTTTAATTTCACCTTCAAGAGTGAAGTCAGAATGGCTCAGGTAGTGGTCATAATCGTGAACTGCCAGAAATGCAAATCCGTAAAATGGATTGGGGTAGAAGTCTGCACCGTAGGTTTCAAGTGACACCCACAGATGTTCCTTCTCGATGTCAGCAAACAGTTCTTCTACCGTTTCATACCGCATAGAGTCTGAGGCTTGAACAGCAAAAGGAAGCGCTCGAAATTCACTCATGATTAACTCACAAAACTCGGCGCTGGTTTCTTCAGAGATTTCAGCAGGAGTTCCTTCAAGGTAGATTTTAGCGAGTTTTTTTGTTTTAGTTGCCATTTTAGTCACCTCCTGAAACCTAAGCAATGTCGAGATTATAATTAACATTGGTTGTAGTCTTGATAGGAAAGCATCTTTATTACCTTTAGTCTGACAAAAATGCACCGTTACTTTTATGAGCTAGCTCATAAAAGTAACATAAATGTGCGTCTTGTAAAATTCAGTAATGCTCCTGTGATCTAGGAAATGAAACTTGTCAGACATTCGTGTACAAGCGATCGCCTACTTCAAGCTACTTCCTTTTGCTAATAACTGACCAAAAAGCAAGGGATTTGCCGATTTTTAGCCTGCTTATGAGGAGATTTTCTAAAATCTAAGTATCAAGTGGTCGATAAGAAAAGTGGCAAAACTAATTTGACCAAAGCGATTTAACTGCACACCTTGCAAAACTTAAGTTTCTCGTCTAGTGAGTAAAACTTGATGTTTCTCTAAAAAGCACTAGAAACCACATTGGAGCTATCTGGTATTTCATCCACCATTACAACGAATCTTTATATATTTAGGACGATCATCATTTTTGTATCCTTACCTGTTTAGGACTATAGCCCTACAAATTCATGTTAAGACATAAAATAGGAAAACAAGAAAAACAAAGAACACTTATGCCTGCCCCCTACAGTAATGAGCGCTCAAAAGTATCCATCAAAAGCCCAAGCTGAAAGCTCGAAAAGCAAGGCGAATACACGCCCCTACATCGCTCCAGCTATCGAGATATGAGTAGCGGTTTCTCAAGAGATTAGTAATATTGCGATCGCATCCTCAACAGAAGCAAATATCGTAGATGGTTATGGGCAAAATCTAGAGCCGCTTCTACCCAACCAATCGTTCCACATAAGCGTTAGTAATTCGACAATCAATTCGGTGGGCAGGTTTCCTCACCCTTGTGGGTTGAGCCAAAAGACGGTGGAGCGGTATTCGTCGGTAATAACTGGTACAGGGGCAAGTTACTGTTGATAGCGCAGGGGGATAACTTACTCGCTATAAACTATGTGAATTTGGAAGAATATTTACTATCCGTTGTAGGCAGCGAGATGTCTGCCGCCGCGCCCATCGAGGCGTTGAAAGCCCAGGCAGTGGCGGCGCGTTCTTACGCTTTGGTTCATACTTTTCGTCCTGCCAACCAATGGTTTGACGTGACTTCCGGGGAAAGACACCAGGCATACAAAGGAGTTGCTACCGAGTACAGCACCACACAACAAGCCGTTGCCGAAACAGCCGGAGAAATCCTTAGCTATCAGGGTGGTGTATCGAATCTCTCTACGGAGCAACCCAGGCGATCGTCGATAAGGCACACAAAGGTGTAGGCATGAGCCAGACGGGGGCTTATGCTTATGCCAACCAGGGGTATGATTATCGGCAAATCTTGGACGTGTACTATCCTGGGGTGGCGATTGCGAGGTTGGAGTCGAAGCGGTAATTTTTTTATTTCCAAGTAGCGGCTGGAAAATAAAAGGTAGAATTAAGAATAAAGTTTAATCAGTAAAGATAATTAGAGTTTAGAACAATTAATTAGGAGCGTAATGAATATGACAACCGCTACGGTTCTTTTAAAGAGTGGGGAAGAAGTACAGGTTTCTGTAGAAGAACTTGAAGATTATCTCTACAGTAATGCAGCAAATATTCAAACTCGCCATGTACAGAGGCGAGGAAAACGTAGAGAGCAAGAAGAAACATCCCAAACGGTCTTCGTCAGCAATAAATAATAACTGTAACGCTAGGAAAATTTGCTTCGTATTCGGTAGTGCGTCAGATTATTGTGGGATAGGTCACGATATCATTCCAAGTCCATGGTCGAGAGGTTAATCCTGCTCGTTGTGCGGCAGTGGACTTGAACCGACTATGCTGCCAAATCCAATTGAAGTAA
>NZ_JBYCCV010000136.1:0-7773 GCF_057473825.1 Aliterella sp. E5.1 | reverse complement strand
AAGATTGAGCAAGCACTACCCAATATTCAACTTTGTTTTTTACCAGCATATAGCCCAGATTTCAATTTAATTGAATTAGTGTGGCATTCATGTAAGGAGTTTGTTGCACATCGGTTATTTCAGTCTGCAACTCAACTTAAAGATCTGCTACACAGGTTATTAAATGATGGTGAGTTAGTAATTAATTGGAATAGAAAGCTCCGTAATAAAGGAAATAAAGTTCTTACAAGTTAAATGTCTATCAGCTTATGCTCTAATAACGAACATTAAACTACCGGATAAAAAATGACTAAAGCCAACAATGTGTCTGGCAACATAGAAAAGTCTAAGGAGCTTGTATTGGATAGCTCCGAGTTATTAGCTGTTGCTTCTAGGCAGGTGGAAACTAAAATTTCTCTAATTGAAGCTGGAAGAATCCTTGTAGCTTGCGGTTTGTCTGACTCTCAGGAGTACAATACCCAACAATGCGATCGTTTTACCCTTGCGTGTACTCTGATTAAAAAACAGGGTAAAACTCTAGCGGAAGTAGCAGCGCATTTTGAGATAGCTCTTGAAGATAAGGTGTTAATCGAACAAGTACATGGTTTGCTAGGTCAAGTATCCTCGGTTCAAGCTGAACACATCCGTGCTGCCCTGCCTAAGATGGCAGCCGAGCAACTGCAAGAAGTCAAAGCGTTATTTTGGCGGATGACGGCACGAAAGTTACGGCAATACGTTGACTCTAAGCAGTTGGACGCAGAAATCCGCCAATTATCTAAGAGCGTACTAGCAACGGCGGAAAAATACCTGGGGCTGTTGAGGTCGAACAGCAGCCCGAAGAAGAATCTGAAGACTTTGCTTGGTTAATTGATGAGTGTATTCAGCAGCGCATTACCGTTATTTCCTCAACGGATCGGCGGCTAATTGAGTTGAATAATTATAAGTTACAGGAGCGCACTAAAGCTGTTGCTGTCACCCAACGCTTGGATAAGGCGAGGATGGAGCGGTGGCAAAGTTGGCTGAAGTGGACGTTTGGCAATCTACATAGAGTATCCAACCGAACTACATTTTTTTACTTGGTTTGGACTCCAATGGTAATCTTCTATTGTGCGATCGCTTTCTTGGGGATGCCGACGGCAGTTGTTTGCCCAAAGGAAAATAGTCTTTGCCGCAATCTTCGGGTAGTAGCTTTGGAAACCAAGATGCTTCCTCAAATTTGGTGGGATAAGTTAACGAGGGGGCGTTGATGGAGATTCTTGGTTTCCTACTTGGGCTTGTTTGCTTAGTCGTTATTGCTTGGGGCGATGAATCAGGATTGCGCTCAAATGCTCAGACCCGCCGAGGACAGGTGCCAAGTGAACAGGCTCCAGGAATCCACCTCAGCCAGAAAAACGGTATCACATCAACTTTATTGCCAGTGTCAGAATTAGGCTTAGTCAGATTCATGCTGCAATCTGGCAAGCTCGATAGTTTCGTGTTGATTAGCACTACCGTACCAGCGAGCGTCACCTGTAGTTATTAACGAATTCTTTTGAGCGATTAATGAGGGATGACGGCTTAACCAGAGCATTTGCTTGAGGTATCCTGCCTCTAGCTGCATGGGAGATAGACCCTGCTGCTGCAAAACTTCTTGAATACGCTCAAAGGCTTCTGGCAACTGGTTAAAGGGAATATTTGGAAAGGCATGATGTACAGCATGATAGTTCAAACCTCCCATCAGCCATCCAGCTAAAGAACTGGTATTGAGATTTCGACAGGTATAAAGCTGCGTTAGCTGGTAGTTTCCCCACTTGCCCCAAAGCCCATAGTGTTCTAAGTGATCCCTTGTTTGCACTACAACCCCGATCGCTCGTTCTAAAACTAACCACAACAATAGATAGTGTAGTAGTTGGTTTTGAGTGATTACAAAAGTCAGCATCAGGCTGTGGAAAATCAACATCCCCGTAATATCAAGCCATAGTTCTTGGCGCAGTCGAGGTACTAAGTTCTGAAAACGCACCCCATTAATAAACGTTTTGACAATCAGTCCAATTCCCCCAAACACAAAGATATCGACGCTCCACTGATGACGCACGTACCATTTCTGGAGAAAGTTTGCTTGCTGATACTCTTGAATAGTCCATTGCACTCGTTCTGGATCTTGCAGGTTAATTCCGTTCCAGCCATGATGTAAATGATGCAGTTGGGCATAGACACCATAAGGCCACAACATTGGCCAGCTGATCGACCTCGCCATCAGAGTGTCAAACCACGTCCATCCTGTGAGGGTCTGATGCACCATGTCATGAGTACAGATTAACCAGAAGGCATAGAAAAAGCCTGCCAAGATGGATGTACCCCCAAACAGCAATTCGCTAGGTGTTATCCAAGCCAGCGTTACTAAGCTCAGGAAAACAAACCCGAGCAAGGTAAAGCGCAGTAGTCCAGCCCAACTATTAACTTGATGCAAGTCGGCGGTGACTTTCTGCAACTCTTGAAATAGGTGCGCTAACTTAGTCATAGACTTCTCGTTTAATACAATTGGGTGGCTCTTCGCCCTTCAGCCCAGCTTATCGCATTGAATGCTGCTATCACATCAAGAATTGCTGCGGGAGTGTGGAATAATTTTAATATCAGCGATTGGTGAACTTTCTCCTGGTTGGCAGGTGAAGATTGTAGGGGTGGCATTAGCTAATTCTTTAGCTTTCTGAAAACTAGCTACGGCGCTTTTATACTTTCCTAAATCATTTAATGTTAAGCCTCGATAGTACCAGGTAAGGAAGTGATCTGGGTTAAATTCTATTGAGCGGTCAAAGTTATTCAATGCTTCTTCGAGGCGCTGCAATTGTCTTAAAGCAGTGCCTCGATGATGCCAAGCCCAATAGGCATTAGGCTGCAATTGCAAAGCACGATCAAAACTAGCAATGGCTTTTTCAAAAATCCCGCAATTACTCCATGTAACACCGTGATTGTGCCATACTACAGAGCTATCTGGGTTGAACTCTAAAGCTCGTTCAAAGCTATTAATTGCCTCTATATAGCGCTTCAACTTTCCTAGTGATATACCACGATTGTGCCACGCCCAGTAAGTATCTGGGCAGATTGTTAAAGCCCGATCAAAATCTATAATCGCGTCTGCGTGTTGTCCTAAACTACCTAATGCAAAAGCACGTTGGAAGAGAGCTTCACTATAATCGGGTTCATACATCAATGCACGAGTAAAAGTTGCGATCGCAACTGCGTATTTTTCTGTCTTGATTTGGTGAATTCCTTGATGAACTAGAAATTCTACTTTTGGTTTAGTAGTTTTGATTATAAAATTCGGCATTATACCTTCAGGATAGTTTTATATTTAAATTTCCTAATCAAGCTGGTGGAGCAAAAATTAGTAGTTTCAGTTATATTCGGAAATGTTTAACTGGTTATTATTCACGTCACAAGAACAAGAGGCAATTCCGGAAACCTCGCTTTTCACATACTAATATGAAGCTGTTTTCATGGTTATCTCCGGCGATATTTTTGTGTAATCATTGCCACAAATTGATTTGGGTTTATCATCCTAAAAACTTTTATGGGACTGAACCTTATTTTCTGTTCAATCCAGTGGATAATTTGTAATTGAATATTATTTTTTAATTATTCAGAGGAAAAAGTTAACAAACTTCAATAAAACTTTAAATGAAAGTTTCTGTGTTCAGCAGGTTTAGAAAACAAGGGTATTGTCAACTTAATTGGACAAGTTCAAAATTAAGCACTGTAGTTCAAGTTCATAGATCGTCAGGAGCGATCAATTTATACAGTGGCTCTCTTTTGTCACTCTCCGAGAGGGCAATCTCTAGAAGCTTTGTCAGACAATCAATACAAGCTAGCCTATTACGAAAACTTGGTTATTGTATTTATTATTAGGAAAAAATCTTGTGAGCGCTTCGTATATAAAAGCTCTAGAATTCAGAAATGGCAAAAGTTTTCCGAGAGTGGCAGAAGAGGGGTATGGGGATGCCAGTGGCTGTCGTCTGCCCCAAGTGATGGCGGTGGAGACTAGAAAAACTGTGGCATCACCGCAGGTCTGGTGGGATAAGTTAACGATGGGGCAGTAATGGAAATTTTTGGTTTCCTACTTGGACTTGGGTGTCTGGTTCTGGTAACTTGGGTGATCGCTCTACTTGGCAATGCGATTTTTGGTAGAAAGCGTCGGCGACGAATGCGATCGCACGAGCAGCCACCTACAAATATTTTAGAGTTTCGGGAGAGAGAAACATCCGCGCCTAATCTCCCTGTACAAACAGTTTCGCCTCGTCGGGTGATTGCAACAGAGCAATCCTTAGCTGAGACTAGAGTTCGGCTTCCTAGTAGTAGGCATCAGCACTACATTCGTCTTGCTGCTCAGGTATTAAAACAACTGCGTTCTAACGAAGTACAGTTGCCAAAAGCGATCGCTATCCTCCGCCAGATGAATCCCTATGCCTTCGAGGAGTTATTACTAACTTGCTGCCAGGAACAAGGCTGGAAGATTCAACGTAACTTTCGCTACACTGGCGACGGCGGGATAGACGGGCGCGTGATAATTGCCGGGAAGCTGTATTTGATCCAGGCAAAGCGTTACCGGGGCTATATTAATCCCCAGCATATCCATAAATTTCGCCAGGTTATCCAGAGTGAGGAAGCTGCTGGCGGTTTCTTTATTCACACTGGAAAAACAGGGGATAGGTCTAAGGAATTGCTGCGGGAGTATCGAGTAAGTTTGATTAGTGGTCAACGATTGGTCAACTTTGTCTTGGGGCAGAGGTTGAAGATTGTGGGGTGATGATGCCTATTTCTTCAGACAATAAATGAAGTTTTTAACAAGTTAATTTCTTCTTTGCTTACTCCTGTCTAAAGACATCTTCAACGTCTCGCGCACCATGTAGTATACGGATTACATCAATGCCATTTTCGATTACTTGATAGAACACTACATAGTTGCCGAGCGGGAAGCTTTGCAACCCAGGTAAAAGTTCATCGCGCCTTCGGCCCAATCCTGGATTACGTGCCAACGCTTGTAGTTTTCCCTCAAGGCGATCTAAAAACTCATCTGCTCGATCGAGACTATCATCTGCAATGTAGCCCCAAATATCCAACAAATCTAACTCAGCGCGAGGTCGTTTAACGATCTTTGCCATTACTGAGGTTGCCTCTGCCGACGGCGCTGCCGTGCTTTCGTCTTAATTTCTTGTACATCTAGAGTGGTCGCCTCTCCGCTATCCAATCCTGCCTGAATGTCTTGCCGCAATTCCTGTAAGCGAATCTGTTGAAGCTGCTCCCGCTCTTTTAGTAAGCGCAGTCCCTCACGAATAACTTCACTAGCGGAGTAATATAGACCGCTTGAAACCTTCTGTTGGACGTACTGCTCTAACTCAGGTGTCAAAGACACGTTCATGCTTGAGTCCTCTCATAGTTTGGTCAACTCTATTGTCGCTCTAATAACAGATAATAACAATTGTTGTTATTAGATCAACTAAAATCCTTGAAATGGTAATTGAGAGTTTCCTACTCTAAATAAGCTAATTCATTGAGTGCTTTGTATACAAAACAGGGTGGTGTTATAGATCAGTTGTTTGGCTATAATCAGTAAGGAGTAAAGAGTAGAGAGATTAGTAAAGTACTATGACTGTTTGGCTACCGGTTGAATGTCCTCATTGCCACAGCACCGAAGTTGTCAAACATGGTAAATCAGCCCTAGGCAAGCAGCGCTATCGCTGCCAGAATTCTGATTGCCCTTACCAGACTTTTGTCCTGAACCAAACCTATCCAGGACGGACGCGACAAGTCAAACAGCAAATCGTGGAGATGACACTCAACGGTAGCGGAGTCAGAGATATTGCACGAGTGTTGCATGTTAGTCCCACAACAGTTATTCAAGAATTAAAAAAAAATTACTCACCTCAAACCAGTCAATCAAAAATTATTGTCATGGCTAAAACCTGAGAGCGTAGAGGTAGAGATTATTCGAGTTGAAGAGCCTGTGGAGATTGGAGTTGAGGAATCTGAGTTAGATGAAATGTGGAGCTATGTGGGTAAAAAGACAAACCCTAGATGGCTCTGGCATGCTATCGACCGTCAAAGTGGGCAAGTGCTGGCTTATGTGTTTGGTCGCCGCCAAGATCAAGTCTTTCTCCAACTTAAGAAGCTCTTGGAACCCTTTGGGATTAAGCGTTATTGTACTGATGGTTGGGGTGCCTACGGACGGTATCTACCACTAGAGTCCCATGAAATAGGTAAGTGTAAAACCCAGAGGATTGAGCGTAAGCATTTGAACTTAAGAACAAGAATTAAGCGACTAACTCGCAAGACTATTTGTTTTTCTAAGACGGAGGAGATGCACGATTTAGTAATCGGTTTGTTCATTAATCGCTATGAGTTTGGTCTAAAAATTTAATCTCTAAAACACTTATCTAGAACACTACCTTCGTGCGATGGTCGCTTTGTGCGAATTGCTGCTGTCGCGATCGCCTACAATGAAAACAAGTATTACCTGCCATTAGCTGCTATGCAAATTGTTTTACCACCCGAACTGGAAAACCTCGTCCAACGTCAACTCGCTAGTGGTAAATATCAAACCGCACTTGAGGTTATTCTTGCCGGGATCAAACTCCTTGAGCAACAAGAAGATATTTACCAGAGGCGGCTGCAAGAACTACGACAGGAAGCTCAAATTGGATGGGAAGCAGCCGAACGGGGCGAACTGATTGATGGGGCTACTGCTATGGCACAAATTCGTGCCAACCTGCACGAGCGCTACGCCGCCGATTCATGAATCCACAGTTTCGTCTCACCGAACCTGCTATTAGAGATATTGAGCAAATTGCCGACTACATTGCCCGTGAAGTTGGTTTGACTGGAGCAGATCGATTTCTATCTAGGCTTGATGCCAAATTTGCTCAAATCGCTCAATTTCCTAATCTTGGACGACAGCGTAATGAAATCTTACCTAGACTACGTAGCTTGCCAATGGATCGCTATCTCATTCTTTACATACCAATAGAGCGAGACGTAGATATTCTTCGGGTTGTCAGTGGCTACCGAGATTTGTCTGCCTTGTTTACTGACTCTGAGGATTGATCTCCAGCCCCTACCCAAACTCATAGCCTTGATTAACCCAGTAATGCCAGTCGGCAATCGCCTGTTGTGTTTCCAGTTCTGCCTCTGGAGCCTCTAGCTGAATCAATGGTACTGCCAGGGTATCCCCATCCCAGTCAATCTCTACAAACATTTCCCGTTCGCACTCCTCCTCCAGTGCCATGCTTACTACTTCCACTGTTGAACCTTCTTTTACTAGAGAACCACGCCTTTTACTGATGCAAACTGCTGTAAATGGAAACTGCATTGTGTCTTGCAAGTAGTAGTACCAACCCATTGCCTGCTCTTGGGGTTCATAGGCATCTACTACAATTTCCATCGTGATGCGTTCTTCACGCTCTGCATCCTGTTCTACCTTCGCCATAACATAACTTCCATTTTTAGTTATGTCCAAAATTTTATCGTCAATTATGCGTTTGCTCTTAATGTGAATTGTGGAATTAACCCAATTAATTTAGTTAATTCTTGGATATCAATCGTTGATACATTTGATACCTAAGAATTACCTTGATGCCGTTGAATTTGGCTACTTAACTTCTTTAAGTAATACCGCAGAACAATCTTCCCCTTCTTAGGGCAACCGCATAAAAAATATAGCGTAGGCTAGGGTAAAGTAAAGCAAGTAGAAACAGAGTTAATGAGTCAGACAATTGATGCAAGCATACTGACCCATTTTGCCAGCCGAGAAGAAATACGTGA
>NZ_JBYCCV010000135.1:0-7818 GCF_057473825.1 Aliterella sp. E5.1 | reverse complement strand
CGGCGCGAACCTATGCACAGTTAGACCAAGCAATCACCGATGCTCTAGCTGCGGTGACACTCCAAGATATTATTGGCTGGTTTACCCACTGTTGTTGCTATGTTTCACCCAACTGAGAACTGCTGTAATAATCAAGCATTTGAGCAAGAGTCATCTTTATTGACTGCTTAAGATGCTATAGTTATATCTTTACAATACCCTATAGATGTCACAGTGATATCAAAATGATTTTAGTATGTGGCGGAATTAAGGGCGGCGTAGGCAAAACTACGTTAGCCACTAACATGGCGATTTTGAGAGCGGCAGCCGGGAAGGACGTGCTGCTTGTCGATGCTGATGACCAAGGGACTGCCAGCGACTTTACCGCAGTTCGCAATCAAACCTTGAACGGTAATGCTGGCTATACTTCAGTCAAATTACACGGAGCAGCAGTACGAGCAGAAGTGTTGCTCCTGGCAGTCAAGTTTGACGATGTAGTAATTGACGTTGGCGGACGTGATACCGCAGGACAAAGAGCAGCTTTGTCCGTAGCAAATGTTTATGCCGTCCCTTTCCTCCCAGGTTCGTTCGATGTATGGACTTTAGATTCGGTCAGTCAGTTAGTCGCGGAAGCACAGGCTTTTAATGAAAACCTCAAAGCCGTATGCCTAATTAACCGTGCCGATCCTTCTGGTTCTGATAATGCTGAAGCTGCCGCGATCGCCCTCGAAACCCCTGGGCTTAATTACATAGACGCGCCTCTAGGAAACCGCAAAGCCTACCGTAGTGCCGCATCTTTAGGGCTTGCCGTCACCGAAGCCAAACGAGTGGACAAAAAAGCCATTGAGGAACTTGAGAGATTATACAAATATCTTTTCGATATCTAAGTAATATTTGTACAATATCAATAAGATATCATTAAGATTACAAAAAGAGGTCAAATGGCAATTGCCCGTAAGCCGAAGCCAAGTAACGTAGACGATTTCATTTTGCAGGGCGGCTCCGCTCCAGAAGTAGCAACTAAGCCATCATCAGAGGAGGAAGTTAAGGGATTGAAGTTGAGGTTGCCCGTAGATTTGTTGAAGCGGGTAGATGAATCCGTTGCTAACCGCCGTCCTGCTCCAAGTCGCCACCAATGGATTTTAGAAGCTATTTATCAGAAATTGGATGAGGAGGCAGAGAAGTTAATGTTGCAAAAAATTAAGCTAGATTGACGTAACTTTTAACTCAGTGCAAAAATCCAGCTAACCGCAAGTCCACACTTGCGATCGCATAGCCCCTAATAATTATTGTGAATAGCCAACCGCGAACCGTTCAAATGTTTTTTGACGGCGTTGAAGTGCTACGAATTGAGGATGGCAACAAGTGTCATGAAATCTTATTCCCCCCAGGTCATCAGCCTAATTTGATGGAGATGAGATGGGACGGTGAGTTAGTTTATGCTATCTCGAACGCTAGTTCCGAAGTTCTAGTTAACCGTCTGCCTAAATAGTTAGTTCAGCCAGCCAACTTAATTTATTTGAGGTGGTATTTTTGCACCAGCAATTAGTCACAGCTTTCGCCAACGGATTCACCAATGGCGATAATTTTGCCTCAATTACTTCCGCCCGAAAGCTGGCTCAATCGGTCTTAAACCAAAAGATTGAGCCAGGAACTCCGGTCGCAAAAATCGTAGATGAATCGGTAGAGCAAGCATTAATCCTAGCGGCGCGACAATTAGTACAGCGCTCTAATGACCCTATCGAAACTTGGGAGCAATGTCTGGATTTGTACGATCGCCAGCCAGCATTAAATACTCGTACCAGCACGAGCATTCTCCAGCAAGCCTACAGTACCCCCGTCCCTATTGCCTTCCTCGCAGCGAAGTTAGCCCAAATTGATGGGGAGACAACAGTTTACGAGCCAACCGCAGGTAATGGGGCGTTACTATTACTTGCTAATCCAGAGTTAGCTATAGTTAACGAACTTAATGGCGATCGCGCGGCGGCATTGAGGGCGCAAGGATTTACTGTAACCGAGCAGGATGCTAGTAGTTTTTCGCCTCCGGTAGAATCTGTAGATAGAATAATTACTAATCCACCCTTTAGCTCTTTGAAAGATGCTCAAGGACAAACGCGAATGTTTCGGCGTGGTCGGTTGACAACGAGCCAGTTGGATCATGCGATCACACTATCGGCTTTGGATTTGATGAAAGCTGATGGCAGAGCAGTTCTCATCTTGGGTGGAAAGATGGGTAACGAGAGTTCGCGTACCGAGCGATACAACACCCAGTTGACGAGAGGATTTTATCGGTGGTTATACAAAGATGCGGGTTACAAGGTTACAGATCACTTTTCATTAGATGGGAGCTTGTACCGCAAACAGGGTACAACTTTTCCGGTGGATGTAATTGTAATTGAGGGAAGGGGCGAAACTCAGCTAAAGTTACCTGGCGTACAACCACCCCGGATTTACTCTAGCTATGAAGACCTAAAGGAGGTTTTAGTTTATGCAAGTAGGCAAAGTGTACAACCGCAGGAAAATAATGGAATTGCCTTACAAGGAATTCACTCCAGGGAGACTTTGGTGTCCAACCTACCCTACAAGCCTCGATCCCCCATTGGTTTGGACAACAATTTTGCTTCCAGAGGTACTGAGTCAGATAGAGAGCCAAGAAGAATACCTAATTCTTTTGACGCGCCGAGTGGAGTGGTTGATACAGGAATGGATCGACGATTGGATGGCAAATTACGACCAGGAGGAAGATTTGGAAGTCAAATTGTGGATAGTACAGGAAATAGAGCAATATCTTCCTCTGGATCTGCAATACCTCAATCCCAATCAGAGTCCAAAAGAAATGGCATCGTATTTAATAACGAACTACTGGAACCTGCAACAGGCAGCTTTGAACGACCAACAGTTTCCCGTAACCCCACCTCCGAAGTTGGAGACGGATTTGAATCTTTTCAGGGAAATGAATTTAATGGACTGGTTGGCGTTCATGAACACGGAAGCAAACCCGCACAATTTTCAGGATTGAATAATATGAGCGAACTATCATCTACACAGGAAGTTGATTTAGACATAGTTCAAGAACAAATAGAAAACCAAGTTGCCTACAAGCCAAGAAGTAAAGCCTATTCTTTAGCCACCTTAGCTCCTGCTTCCTCTCTTAAGGGCTTGGATAATGTTTTCAATAAAATCGAAGCAGCAACGGGGATGAGTATCGATGAGTACGTCCGCGATCGCTTGAATGAATCTTCTCAAGAGGACTTATTCGCCCACTACGCTGCCGAACAGATCGATTCACTAGCTTTGTCTATTTACAATCACGAGTTTGAGAACAAAGCTACCTTGATAGGTCACGACACAGGGATTGGTAAAACTCGAATCATCTGCGGTTTAGCGCGATACGCAGGACAGCGAGGGATGACTCCTGTAATCGTAACTGCCGACCCAGTTTTATATGGCGACATACTAGCGCGGGATGGTGTGGATACAGGGAATAACTTTAATCCATTTATTACTAATAGTAAATTTAGCCTTAAGCTGACGGGGACTAACGGCGATGTAATTAGTGAAATTAGTACACCAGAAAATCAAATAGATAGAGTTAGACAGTACACACGAGCAGGAAATGTTGGAGAGCATGATAGTGTTTTTACAACTTATGGGCAGCTTACAGGACCTTCTAGCGTAGACCGAAGACAATTGCTAAATGTAATTGCCTCAAATAGCTTTCTAATCTTGGACGAAAGCCATAAAGCCGGGGGACCTGCCGGGGACAACCAAGCCGATAAGAAAAAGGCTCAAATACCTTCCTGCACCGAGTTCTTCCAATCGCTAGTCAAGGAAACCAAAGGATTCGTTGCTTCCAGTGCAACAGCCATCAAAGATCCCATCGTTGCCGCCCGGCTATTCTACGAAACCACCGATTTAAACCTAGCCGCCACCGACCAAGACAAATTTGCCGCTCACCTCAAAACAGGTGGCGTACCATTGCAGCAGCAAGTATTTTCGATGTGGGCAGAATCCGGCGGCTGCATCCGTTGCGAAAAGTCTTACGAAGGAGTTGAGTTTGGCGTTGCTAAGTACCCCGTTGACCTGCAAACGGCAGAAACAAACTCAAAGATTCTCAACCTAATTTGGCGCTTTGACTATATCAAAGAAAAAGTAGTCAAAGAAATTAGCGGTGATTATGCCGATGCGGGGGAAGCCGCACGTAAATACAACCCAGCTATTGGTGACGCGGGAGCAAGCAGCACAATTTTTACTAGCGTCCTGCACAATCTAACAGCAGTTACAGCTTTAGGTTTGAAAGCCGAGGAAACAGCAAACGCCGCGATCGCCGACATCAAGCAGGGACGCAAACCAATATTAATGCTATTCAACACGATGGAGTCAACCGTTAGAGATTTTGTGGATAGCCACAATGAACTAGCTGCCCTCCACAATGCAGAGTTTCCAGATAGTCCGATGCAGCCCATTAGAGTTGGGAATGACATTACAATTAATGCTGGACAATTATTTACTCGCTACTTAGAAAAAGCAAGGTCGATTAAAATCACCGAGCCGTATTTAGATGAGCTAACGGGAAAGCAAGTAACTCGCACTCACCGCTTGACTGATACAGAGATAGGACTAGAAGGTGTAGCGGCTTTCAATCGAGCCGAAAGAGCAATCGCCTCCGCCGACTGGAGCAAGTTACCTATTTCCCCCATCGACTACATCAAACAGAAAATTGAAGACGCTGGACATTCCATAGGCGAAATAACTGGACGCACTCATATTCTCAAGTACGGCTCGGCAGAAGACCTGGTATCGGGGGTTGTGACTTACCAAACTAGAGAACGGGGAACGGCGCAGAAAAAGCAGGTAATGGACGACTTTCAAAACGGTAGGGTAGACGCGGTGATTACGAACTCTACGACAGGCTACTCCCTCCATGCCTCAAGAACAGTTGCCGACCAAAGGCAGCGAGTAATGTACATCGTTCAACCGCACCTGGACGTTAATCAAGTAGAGCAATCCATCGGGCGATCGCATCGTAGCGGACAAGTTAACCCAGCAATTCATCCTCCTGACAAGCTAGACGAGCAAGGACAACCGATGTGGGGGCAGTATGCTGGTACGTTTGGCTTGCCAGTATTCAAGCTAGTAGTAGGGCAAGATTTGCCCACTGAAGAAAGAGCAGTGGCGATCTTAATGAAGAAGATGAGCCACTTGAAAGCAAACACGACGGGTAATAGCTCCTCCAGCTTTGGTTTGGCGGAAATGCCTGACTTCATCAACGATTACGGGAATGAAGTAGCGCAGAATTTGATGGAGCAAAACCCAGAGCTTCATGAAGCTTTAGATTTTCCGCTCAATGGCAAAGATGGATTTAAAGACCCTAAAGCAATCCAAAAAGTTACGGGTCGAGCAGTGATGCTCACCAGTGACGCTCCCCCAACCCCAGAGCAGCCTTATCCCTCTCTAGCTAGGCAAGCATGGCTGTACGAGACTTTGACTTCTGACTATAAGGAATTACTGGCTCAAAAAATAGCCTTGGGTGAGAATGAGTTAGAGGCACAAAAACTAGACCTCCAAGCTGAACCAGTATCGCGTCTTGTCCTTAATCCTGGGAAACCAGAGGTTGATAGTCCCTTTACTAAACCCGCTTATTTAGTTGAAGTCAAAGCAAAAACGGGCGCAAAACCAAATACCACCGAGCAAGTTATTAATGCCGTAAGGCGGGAATTGGGTTTTGAACCTGTTGCTGATAAGAGCGATAGCGCTTTATTTGAGGTGCGGGAAAAAGGTGAGGAAGTAGCAGCCCAATTAGTAGAACAGTTAAGTGGCAGTGTGGGGGAATATTTAGCTCGGCAAAAGGCTTTGAGCGAGACGGGAATAGCTCTAGCAACTGAGAAAGTAGAGAAATTTCAACAGAGGCTCAGTGCAGGAGTAGAGGAACAAAGTAGTTTACAGCAAAACCTTGATACGGCGGTGTCTTCAAAAGACGTAGAATTATCTGCTCTCCTCAACACCCAGTTAGAACAGCTTGCCCCAAAGATTGACAAGTTGCAGACTCAAACTAATAAAGCAAAACTTGATGTAAATAGTAAGAGTTTTCAGCAGGATAAAGAGCAGCGAAGTATTAGGGAATCGTTAGCTGAGACTAGCGCCTTGCTGCAACAGTTTCCAGTGGGGCAACCTGTGCGCCTGATGGACAACAAAACTAAAAACTACCTGTATGGGGTAGTGTCGGCGGTAGAGCAGAAAAATAAGGCAAATAACCCTGCTGCGCCGATTAATTGGAAGGTAAAACTATTAGTAGTTGATGGAGTGCGATCGTTATCTATTGGGTTAAAGAATTTATCAAAGGGCGGCGGTCAAACTCTAGAACCTGTCGAGGCGGCGGCTAGTTTTGCAAATCTTAAGGAAGAAGTTTCTATCTATGACTTATTTGACCAACGACAAAGCGAGTCGAAAGAAAAGCGTTATTTGGTAACGGGACAAGTGCTTGCTACCGAGCTAACGGGTAAGTTTGCCCAAGTTAGCGACCATCAGGGGCAGGTTCATCCAGTCTATCTATTGCGGCGCGGCTTTGACCCAGCAATAGACATGGACATTAAGCCCGTCATACTCAAAGGTGTTGAGCAAATCAAGCAGTTTTTTGATAAGACTCAAAAAGTGGGGCTTGTTAAAACTGAAGACGAAAATCTAACTGTTATTGCCGATATCAAACCAAGTAATATTGGCGGCATTATCATCAAAACTCCCAAAGCTACTGCTGAGGGCGGGATATATTTCAAAAACGAAGGCTTATTGCAACTAACTGGGGACTTCACCAGCAAAACTGAATCGGTAAGGGAAGGCAACAAAACCAAATCTCAAGGGATTATGACTGTTACCGTTAGCGTAGATAAGACCGATGAGGTTTTAGCTTATCTGGGTGCTAAGTGGGGCTTGGGGGCTGCCACCCATAAAGATGTAGCGCGAGAACTACTAGGGCAGGTATTACCGTCCTGGGAGCCGTGCAATGAGATTAATCCCGATGCCCTGCGCGTATCTGTTAGTCGCTCTGTTGGAAACGCCACAGAGACAGAACCACAGCCAACTTTTGAGATAAAGCCCCAGTCCAACGCCGAAATTTTTACTGAAGAACCGGAGATAGCAAGCGATAGCGCAAGCGCGCACGCAGGGCTTCGCTTCTTACCACATTTAGGTACGACAACCCCCACAGAGACTAGGTTTACAGCCCCGAAAGTGCCAATTCCTGTGGGTGAAGGCGATCTTACTGTAGATAATTCAAGTGTGGTAACTCCCCCCTCACCTACACTGCCAGCGTCAGACTCCCTAGCTTCTGCACCCGAAGTTATAAATAGTGTTTCGCCAGATAAACACATACTTGAGCCAAAGATTCAGCATGGGGGAGCGGAGAAAAATATTGCTAAATTACTGCACCAGGCAGAACTTGCCTCCGAAGTTCTCAAGGGGGATGACTTTTATCTGAAAGTTGAAAATCAGCCATTTACTCCTTTAACTATTGAGCGACATGGGCAAGAACTGTATTTAACCCATTATCTTACTGATAATTATGGGGATTTGTTTCTGGATGCAGAAATGGTTTTTAACGTTTCTGTCCAAGGGCGATTAACTTTGACACAAACTGCTAGTCAAAATCCTTTAACAGGTGGGGAGTATCGCACTAGCGCCGATCGCGGTTTTGGTCAAATATTCTCCCGTAACCTTATAGAACCCATTTGACATCTCTAAAAGGCGGCAAGTCGCTTAATCATTAACCTGACGAAGCAGAGATTGAGCTTCGTGGTGGCATTGGTCAAGGTGCGCTCAAAGTTCTTAACGAGGATCTTACAT